>JBBSEO010000031.1:0-13933 GCA_038239645.1 Chthoniobacterales bacterium
CACGACCAATCCAGAGCCGGGCGACCTTGAGATTCGCACCACGGACTCAGGAATTGGGATCGACCCGGACAAAGTCGGGCGGATCTTTAACGCTTTCGAGCAGGGACAAAATTCAATCACGCGCAAATTCGGCGGGCTTGGCCTGGGGCTCGCCATTTCCAAAGCCATGGTGCTCGCGCACGGCGGAACGATTTCAGCCACCAGCGACGGAAGAGATCGCGGATCAACCTTCACGGTCCGGCTCGATACCATCCCCGCGCCCGAACCGGTCGAGCATCCAGAGAATGGCGCGGCACCGGTCAGCGTCCGCGCCCGCACCCAACCGGCGCGACTTCTCGTCGTCGACGACCACGAAGATACTTGCGCCGGAATGAAGCTGATCCTGCAACGTCGCGGCTACGACGTCACGATCGCGAACACGGCCAACCAGGCGGCCCAGGAAGCGGCGAAAACGAAATTCGACCTCCTGATCAGCGATATCGGTTTGCCCGACCGCAGCGGTTACGAATTGATGCAGGAATTACGCGGCCAGGGTCTCCCTGGCATCGCGCTGAGTGGCTTCGGGATGGAGAACGATATCAATCGCGCGCATGCCGCAGGTTTCGCTGAGCATCTGACCAAGCCGATCAACTTCGACCGGTTGGAAGAAGCGATTCAGCACCTTCTCGCTGACGAACACGCGGGCGAGAACTAGGCCGCGCCGTTGGAATGATCCGACTTTCGGTCGTCCAGTTCTTTAAGTTCGCGCGAAAGTTTCTCGACGCGTTGACGCATGACCTTGCCCGCCTTGAATTTCACGGTGGCGCGAGAAGGGATGGTAAAGCTGCTGCCCGGCTCGTTCGGGTTGCGACCGACTCTTGGTTTGGTCAAACGAGGTTGAAACACTCCGAAATTCCGCAGTTCGACCGCAACATTATTGGCCAGACTGTCAGTGATGTGATCCAGCGTTCGCTGCACAACATCAAAGACCTGGTGCTGCACCATTCCGGTTTTGTTGCTTATCGCCACTACGATATCGCGTTTGGTTAGTTTCGCCATATCACAAACAACATCGCACGCTACCACTACTTTGCGTGGCTTTTTGCGCAGAGACAATGATAAGTCGCCCCTTCCCAGCGATTTCCGCCGAAACTTTATAGCCTGTACGGCGAACCCTAGCTCGCTGGCTGCCGCCGGAGCAACAAGGCGGTATAATATTGGAACTTCGTCTGATCCCGCAATTGCTTACGCCGCGCCTTCATCTGCCCCTGAATCAGGCCCAGCTTGGTGAAAACAGCGTTCCAATCCGTTTCCAACCGCCGCGCTTCTTCGCCTGAGAGCTCTCGCACCGCGCGCAGCGAGGCCCCGCGATTCAAGACGTTCATCGTTCGCGTCGAGATCTCAGCCGCCATCCCCAGTTGGCGATAAATGTATTCCGTTTCCTGGAGCAGGTCCTGGCGGATGGAAGTGAACTGCTTTTCCTGCTCCGCGGAAATGATCGGCTTGGCTTTGTCCAGGCCGTAGGTCAGCAGGTCGTGCAACCGCTTCCAGCTATCGAGCTGGAGGGAAAGCAGCCGCAGTTTTTCTTCCAGCTGCCGATCTTTCATCGACTAACGCGCGCCCGCGCCGGCGAGATCCATCGTCTCGTCGAGCTTCTGCAAATTGTCGATCAACAGGTGCGCCCACGGCCGATCGACCGTCTGCAAATGACTGATGATGCCTTCCTCGAAAAAGAACCGCCCCTGCCGCCACCGGAAAACCTCCGCAACCGCCTCTTCGCCCTCCAGATCGCCAAAGACCGCATGTCGCACCGTGCCGTGGTAGAGATAAATCTCCGCTTTGCCGCGCCCGGACTTAAAAGTAAATCGCCCGCTGCGCTGGCTCAGGCAGGCCATCTGTAAAATTTCCGCCGCGGAAAACTGGTTCAGGTTGCCGACGAGCGAATGGCAGGGATCGATTCCTTCCGCCGAGACGGTCGAATGCGTCTGGAGGGTCGAGAGAAAATCGCGCACTTCGCTCCGCAGCCGTTTCTCACCCGTGCCAGTGGTAATGACGCCAAGATGCTGTTGTTCGGTGGTGGACAGAAGCTCGGCGTTGAGCGGCTGCCACGGCGCACACGCAATCTTGAGCGAAGGAAAATGCTGTCGTCCGATCGTGGCCGCTTCCACCGCGAGCTCCGGCTCGCCTTCCACGATGAACCCGTCGAAATTCTCTGAAATCAGGAGTTGCACCGCGTCCCCGACAGTCCGCACGACGAGGGTCTCGATCTGGTCAAAGGCGTCGAATTGCGTTAGCAGCCGGTCCTCAAAGACCGGTTCGTGATTGAAGATGAGGACCCTGGTTTCCACGGAAGCGAAATCTTGCCCTCTACAGAGCAAAAAGCGCGCCTCCTACCGCCGAATCCAGGCCCGCTTGGGCGGGGGCGCAGGAAAAAAATCGGGGGCTGCCTCATGCGCGGTCCTAAAATGCGTCTTGGCCACCTCTTCCAGCAGAGGGCCCCCTCCTTTTCCGGCAATTTGTGCGGCCGTCTTCTTGATTGCCGCCGAGACCCCTCGCCCTAATTTTACTCCCAACTCCTTCCCTTTTCGCTCCAGCCAGCGAATGAACGCTTCCCGCGCTAAAATCGAGGCCGCCGCCACCGCGATGTCCGACTCCGCCTTGGTCCGCTGCTCGATTTCAATCTTCTGTCCGTGCTCGAGCAGGGCTTTTTCGATTACCCGCGAATCGGCAAATTTATCCGACAATGAGCGCGGGCAATCCGGACGCCGCGCCAGCAAGTTTTCAATGACGCGCGCGTGCCCCCAACCGAGAAGACTGTTGAGGTTGGCAAATTTTCGATAGAGCTGATTATAGCGCGCGGGTCCGATCGCGACCACGTCGTGCCCGTCGCCGACAATGGCCCGAATTTCTGTCGCCAGCGTGTAGATGCGCGCGTCCGAACCGATGCGCTTGCTATCCTGCACCCCGGCATCGAGCAAACGACGCGCGCTCGCGTGCTCGACGTAAACCCCGGCAATGACGAGCGGCCCGAAAAAATCGCCCTTGCCGCTCTCGTCCACCCCGAAATGAGGCGCGAACATTTCCGGCGAATGCACTTCCTCATAACCGAGCCGGGCTTCACCGAGAATATTCGGCTCCAGCTCGAACTTCACGAAGTCCTCCACCCCGCGCCCCTGCAACAAAACCTTCGGCCCCTTTTCGTAAACGGCGATGCTCAGCTTTTCCTTTTGCGCGAAAAAAATCGTGTAGGGCTTCGGCGAAAACTTGAATCCGCGCTCAGTCAGCAACGCGCGGAGACGTTCGCTTTGTCCGAAGTTGAGCGGCGCCGTAAAACTGTTCACCCTTCCATATAAATGCAGCGCGCCCCGAACACGAGCCAGCTTGAATCCTTCGCACCGTACCGGCGGCGACTCCTTGCTTGGGCGAAAAAGGCTGGGCGCGCCCTGCCGTGGCGGCGCACCCGCGATCCCTACGCTGTGCTCGTTTCGGAAATCATGCTGCAGCAAACCACTGTCGCTACGGTCCAGCCACGTTACGAAGCGTGGCTGCGGCGTTTTCCGACGATCGAAACGCTGGCGCGCGCGCCCGAGAATGACGTCCTGCACGCCTGGCAGGGCCTCGGCTATTACAATCGTGCCCGCAATCTGCATCGCTGCGCCCAGGTCGTTATCACCGAGCTCGGTGGGAAGATTCCGCCCGATCTCGCTTCGCTCCGCCAACTGCCGGGCCTGGGTCGATACACCGCCGCCGCCGTCGCGGTATTTGCTTTCGGGCAATCGTTGCCGCTGGTCGAAGCAAATACCGCCCGCGTGCTCGCGCGCCTGCAGGATCTGCAGGAACCGATCGACGCTGGCGCAGGCCACGAAAAACTTTGGGACCTCTCGGCCCGACTCGTTCCACGCCGCGAGGCGCGCGCATTTCAAAATGCGATGATGGATCTCGGTGCGCTCGTTTGCACGGCGCGAAATCCAAAATGCGAAGTTTGCCCGGTCCGATCGTTCTGCCGTGCGACAACGCCGGAGGAATTGCCACGCAAACGCAGGCGCGCACCGCAGGTCCGATCGACCGAGCGCCACGAGCTCGTCTTCCATGGCGACGCCGTGGTCCTGGCGCGCTCGACCCTGCGCTGGCGCGGTCTCTGGATGCTGCCCCGCAGCACCGCCCGCGCTGAAATCCTGCATCGGGAAATTTTCCCGTTCACCCACCATCAAATCACCCTCGAAGTCGTCCGCGGAAAAAAGCGCGCGATAAAAGCGGACGAACTAATTTTTGCCCGGAAAGATCTCGCCCAAATTCCCATGCCTTCGCCTCATCGCCGCGCGCTCGATGCGCTGCTGGCTTGATTGGCCACGTTTTTCTGTCAAAGCATGCCGATGCGATTTCGTTTCCGCCCATGAGATCGATGACTGGTTATGGCCGCGGCGAAGCGGACGCGAAAGGGGTGAAATTCAGCGTCGAGCTCACGACGGTAAACCGGAAGCAGAGCGAGATTTCCGCGAATCTCCCGCGCGATCTCTATGAGCTCGAGCCGCGCATTCGCTCGGCCATCAACGCGCGCATTTCCCGTGGTCGCACCAACGTGCTCGTTTCGGTTCACCAGACGCCCGGGGCGGAAAGACAAACCGCGCTCGATCTCGGCCTCGCCCGTTCCTATCACCGCGCCATGCGCGCGCTGCAAAAAGATCTCGGCGCGCCGGGCGAAATCACTATCGACACAATTTTGCAGGCCCCGGGAGTGATGCGCACGCCCGAAGATGCGATCAATACCGCGCAGGCGTGGCCTGCCGTGGAACGCGCTCTCGCGACTGCGCTCGATGATCTCATTGCGATGCGGGAGCGCGAGGGAAAACACCTCGCGAAGGATTTGATCAAGCGCTTGAAGGGAATTCGGCAAACGCTCAAGGAAATCCGCTTGCTGCACCCGTCGGTCGCAAAGCGTCACCGCGAGGCGCTGACCGAACGCCTCGAGAAAAATGGACTCTCCACCGGCATGGAAGATGAACGTCTGGCGAAGGAAATCTTTCTCTTCGCCGATCGCTCGGATATCGCGGAGGAATTAACGCGGCTCGAAAGTCATCTCGCGCAGTTCGCTCACCAACTGCGACGCGATGAACCGGTTGGACGCACCCTCGAGTTCATCGTGCAGGAAGTTTTCCGCGAGTTGAATACGCTCGGCGCGAAAGCGAACGACGCCGAGATCGCGCATGGCGTGGTCGCAGCCAAAACCGAGTTGGAAAAAATTCGCGAGCAGGTCCAGAACCTTGAGTAACAAATTTTCTCGCTACGGAATTCTTTTTGTCGTCTCGGCTCCCTCCGGGGCGGGAAAGACGACGCTCTGCGACGCCCTCCGGCAAACGTCCGACTTTGTTTATTCTGTTTCCGCCACCACCCGGCCGCCACGAGCGGGAGAAGTCGACGGGGAAGATTATCGATTTCTCGCCGAAGAGGAATTCCGCCGGCGGGTCGCCGCGGGCGAATTTCTCGAGCACGCCGTCGTGCACGAACATTTCTATGGCACCCTGCGCGCCTCAATCCTCGAGAATTTGCAGCAGGGTATCGATGTCTTAATCGACATCGACACGCAGGGCGCAGCCTCGATTCGGAATTGCGGCGACGCTTTCATCAAGAACGCGCTCACCGATGTTTTCATCATGCCCCCCGACCTCGAGGAATTGCGGCGTCGCCTGACCAAGCGCGCCAGCGAAAGTCCGGCACAGATCGATTTGCGCCTGGTCAACGCCGCACGTGAAATGAAGCTCTGGCGCGATTATCGTTACACCATCATCAGCCGGTCGATGGAAGAAGATCTCCAGAAATTTCGACAGATCATGGGAGCCGAACGCATCCTGAGCCGACGATTAATTTTGAAATGAAAGCGAAAAAGTCTGCCGATAAAAAAACGGTCGTGCTCGGCGTCACGGGTTCGATCGCCGCCTACAAAGCCGCGGAGCTCGCCAGTCTTCTGGTCAAACAATCGCACGATGTTTTCGTCGTCATGACTGGCGATGCGATCGAATTCATTCCTGCGCTCCTCTTGCAAACGCTGTCGAAAAATCCGGTGACGACGAGTTTCTACAACGAAAAGGAAAGCTGGCGACCCGGTCATATCGACCTCGCTGATCGCGCCGGTCTGCTCCTGATCGCGCCGGCGACGGCGCATATCATCGCGGAGTTAGCGCACGGACTCGCCAATCATCCGCTCACTGCGATCGCGCTCGCCACGCGCGCGCCGATCCTGGTGGCGCCGGCGATGAATGGAAAAATGTGGGAGCATCCGGCGACGCAGGAAAACGTTGCGACCCTGAAAAAGCGCGGCGTCGAATTCATCGGGCCGGAGGAAGGGATGCTCGCCTGCGGCTACGAAGGCGTCGGTCGTCTCTGGAAAGTCGATGACATTGCCTTTCGGGCGGAATTTCTCCTGCGCCGCGACGATCGCCTGATCGCGTGAAGTTTGTCGTTACCGCCGGACCGACGCGCGAGCCGATCGATCCTGTCCGTTTCCTGAGCAATCGTTCGTCCGGAAAAATGGGATACGCCCTCGCGGCGGCGGCGCGCGCGGCCGGGCACAAGGTGGAACTCATTTCCGGTCCGGTCTGTTTGCCGCCGCCGCGCGGCGTGAAACTCATTCCCGTGATCACGGCCGACGAAATGTTCGCCGCGGTGCATTCATCCTTTCCGCACGCGGACGTTCTCGTGATGTGCGCCGCCGTCGCCGATTACCAAGCGGCGCGGATGTCGCGGCGAAAAATCAAAAAGAAGACGGAGGAATTTTCTCTCGTGCTGAAACCGACCCGCGACATTTTGCTTTCGCTGCCGCGCCGGCGCGATTGCTTCGTCGTCGGCTTCGCCGCGGAGACGAACGACCTCGCCCGCCACGCGCGCGCGAAACTTGCTAGAAAGAATTGCGAAATGGTAATCGCCAACGATGTCAGCCATGCGGAAATCGGAATGGAGAGCGACGAAAATGCGGTCACTATTTTTCAGCGCGAAGGTCGAACGCGCGTCTTAAAACGCGCGCCGAAAAAAGAAATCGCGCGCGAACTCGTGAAAATTATTTTGCGTGAAGTGCAAAAAAGTTTTGACAAAAAAATGTTGAGGATGAATGACTCGGATACGTGAAGTTCATTTTATTCCTTCACACACCCACCGCGATTGCGGAGCGAAAGGGGGGATAGTCGATGCCAGCAAAGAAAAAAGCAGCCAAGAAGGCACCCGCCAAGAAAAAGGCCGCTAAGAAAAAACATTAACGCTTAATGTTTTCCACGGTCTCCATTTTTCGGAGACCTAAACCCAAATTCAACCCGGGAGGGGGAACGTTTCCCCTCCCGGTTTTTTTCTGGAGCGAAAGCGGTTGGCAACCGCCGCGCTCTATTCGATTAGTCGGGCGATGACTGAGTTCCTCGATCCGGCGGTGCGAGCCGCGCGCGCCGCGGGCGATCTCTTGCGCGAGAATTTCGAGAAGCCGCTGCAGGTCAACGCCGCCCTGGCCCACGACATCAAACTGGAACTCGATGTTCGGGCGCAGGAACTGATCACCGGTCTGCTTCTGGAAAAATTTCCCGACCACGCCATTTACGGCGAGGAGGGAATCGCGGGTGATCAGCAGAGCCAATATCAATGGGTGATCGATCCGATCGACGGCACGGTGAATTTTTTCTACGGCATCCCGCATTTTTGCGTTTCGATCGCGCTGCGGTGCGAAGGCGAGATCATCGTCGGCGTCATCTATGATCCGTTGCGCGACGAACTGTGGTCGACGACGAAGGGCGCGCCTTCGTCGCTGAACGGCCGCGAGTTTCGCGTCAGCCGGCGCACGGAGTTACGCGAAGCTGTGATCTCGGTCGGACTTTCGAAAAGCAGCACGACCATCGATCTCGGCATTCCGCTCATCACCGACATGGTCCACCGCGTTCGGAAATGCCGGCTGCTCGGCAGCGCCGCGCTCGACATGGCCTACGTCGCCTGCGGACGCTTCGACGCCTATCTCGAGCAGGGAATCAGCCTCTGGGATGTGGCCGCCGGAATTCTCCTGGTCGAAAATGCCGGCGGCAAAATTGTGTTGCGGCCGCGACCGGATTTGGAAAACCGTTACAGCATCATTGCGTCCAACGGCGTGCTCGCTCTAGGATTCTAATTCTATGATTCGCATCGGCATTGGATATGACGCACATCGGCTGGTCGAGGGCCGCAGGCTTGTTCTGGGCGGGATCGAGATTCCGCATGATCGTGGCCTGGATGGTCATTCCGATGCGGACGTTCTCCTCCACGCCATTGCCGATGCCCTTCTCGGCGCGATGGGCGAAGGCGATATCGGCCACCATTTTCCGAATGACGACGAAGGCATCCGCGGCATCAGCAGCCTGGAAATTTTGCGCAGCGTGCGAACGTTGCTCGCGGAGAAAAACGCCCGCGCGATTAATGTCGATGCCACGGTGGTAGCGGAGGCGCCCAAACTCCAGCCGCATATCGCGAAGATGCGGAGCAAGATCGCCTCGGCCCTGGCCTGCGATCTTTCCCAGGTCAGTGTGAAAGCGACGACGAACGAAGGACTCGGATCGGTCGGTCGTGGCGAGGGAATTGTCGCGATGGCGACGGCGTTGGTCGAAGACTTGTAGCGCCCGATGGCGCTTCGTTTTTTCAACACCTACACGCGCGCGCTGGAAGATTTCGCGCCGCGGAATCCGCCGCGCGTCGCACTTTATACCTGTGGCCCGACCGTTTACAGCTACGCGCACATCGGGAATTTTCGCGCCTACCTTTTCGAAGACCTGCTCCAGCGCCACCTCGAAGCGCGCGGTTACGCGGTCGATCGTGTGATGAATTTGACCGACGTCGATGACAAGACCATCCGCGGCGCCGTCACCAGCGACCTCCCGCTCGAATCCTTCACCGCTCCTTTCAAGAAAGCATTCTTCGCCGATTTGGAGACCTTGCGGATTCAGCGTGCCCGCGATTACCCGGAGGCGACCGACCCGCGCTACCTCGCGCGCATGATCGAGATGATCGCCGTTCTGATCGAGCGCGGTCTGGCTTACCCGGCGGAGGACAAATCAGTCTATTTTCGGATCAACAAATTTCCCGGTTACGGAAAGCTCGCGCATTTGAATCTGGAGGAATTGCGACCGAGCGGGCGAATTCGGAACGACGAATACGAAAAGGAAAGCATCGGCGACTTCGCGTTGTGGAAAGCATGGGACGAAGCCGATGGCGCGGTCGGGTGGGACTCGCCCTGGGGTCGCGGACGGCCAGGCTGGCACATCGAGTGCAGCGCGATGGCGACGGCTCTGCTCGGCGACGAACTCGATCTCCATTGCGGCGGCGTCGACAACATTTTCCCGCATCACGAAGCGGAAATTGCGCAGAGCGAAGGCGTGACCGGAAAAAAGTTTGTGCGCTGCTGGCTGCATTGCGCGCATCTCATGGTCGAGAACCAGAAGATGTCGAAATCGCTTGGGAATTTCTACACCTTGCGCGATTTGCTGGCGAAAGGTTACAGCGGGCGCGAAGTTCGGTTCGCCTTGCTGCGGGTGCATTATCGTGTGCCTCTGAATTTCACTTTCGAAGGCATGGAGGAAACGCGTCAGGCTCTCGCCCGCCTCGACGAATGGCGGAAGCGTCTCGAAGAAGATCACACCGGCGGCGACGCAGGGAACATCTTGCCGACGGATGCTTTCGGCGCCGCCCTGGACGACGATCTCAATATTTCGGCCGCGCTCGGTTATTTGTTCGAATCGATCCGCGAGACGAATCGCGCCATGGACGCAAACGCCTTCAGCGCGGCCGAGGCGCGCGCCTGGCGGGATTGGTGGAGGGAAACCAACGAAATCCTCGCCCTCGACGACGTCGTGATTGAGGCGATCCCACTCGAAATTCAGGAATTGGAGACAGCGCGGGCAAAGGCGAGGCTTGCAAAAGATTTTCGCAAAAGTGATGAATTGCGTGACGAGTTAAACGCCCGCGGCTGGGACGTGCGGGATACGAAAGACGGACAAAAAATTACGCGTCGTGTCGGCCAACACTCCTGAAGAAATTTTCGCTCCGCACGAGTTCATTAGTTTCGAACACACGGCACATTCGAAGCTTTTTGAAAATCAGCCTTACGTCTGGGACGCGCTGAAACAGATCGCGAGTTATCTCCAGTTTCGCCTGAAGCCGGCCGTGATCGGTCAGCTTCTCGGAAAGCCTTTTATCAGCAACGCCGTTTTCGTCGGCGAAGGGACCGTGGTCGAACAGGGCGCGGTGCTGAAAGGTCCGGCCTGGATCGGAGCGAACTGCGAGGTGCGCGCGGGATGTTACGTGCGCGAAAACGTGATCGTGGGCGATGGCGTCGTCCTCGGGAATTCCTGCGAATTCAAAAACTGCATCATTTGCGACGAGGCGCAGGTGCCGCATTTCAACTACGTCGGCGATTCCATCCTCGGTTACCGCGCGCATCTCGGCGCCGGCGTTATCTTATCGAACGTGAAACTCGATCACCGGGAAATTCACGTGGCGACACCAGATGGCACGATTGGGACCGGCCTGCATAAATTTGGCGCCGTAATTGGCGACCGGAGCGAGATCGGTTGCAACGCCGTGATCAATCCCGGCTCGGTCATCGGACGTGATTGCATTGTTTATCCGACGGCGACGTTTCGCGGCGTGTTACCGCACGGTCAGATTCTGAAAGTGCGCCAGAGCCAGCAAACCTTCCCCCGCCACGACCTCAAAAGCGGCTAGCAGCTGGCGGATGGGCGGGGATTCGAACCCCGGGTGCCTTTCGGCACACACGCTTTCCAGGCGTGCACAATAGACCGCTCTGTCACCCATCCCCGCTCGCGCGCTACAATTGCAGGCGCCGGAACAATTCGTCGAGCGGAAGCTGCAATCCGATGAAAAACTCGCCGAAGTCCCCATAGTCGGCGCTGACCGGATCGAACCGCATCTCGTAGACGATTTTCTTAATCTGAAAAGTATCGTGCGCGAAAAGGGTGACGCCCCATTCCGCGTCATCCAGGCCGGTCGAACCGGTGATGAGCTGTTTCACTTTCCCCGCAAACTCGCGCCCGACCCGCGCATGACCCTGCATTAAACGGCGGCGTTCGTCGTAGGGCAGCGCATACCAGTTGCGATTGTCGCCGCGGCGTTTGTTCATGTTGTAAAAGCAAACGACCGGCCAATCCGGCAGCGTCGGGTAAACCCGGTCCTGGGTGTAATGCTTCATGCGCTCGGCGAAAGTGTTCATCGCGCCATCGAAGTCCGGCGTGCCGCGCGACAGTTTCTGTTCGCGCTCCAGCGTCTCGGCGTATTGCTCCGGGGTGGTGACGTATTCGCTCTCCTCCGTTAACGACAGATAGGAATAGGCCGGCTCCAGGACGCCGGGACCGAGCACGGCGGAGAGTTTTTTTTCAAAAGCGTTCGCCTCCTGCAAATCGGGCGTGATCAAGACGAACCCGAGATCCGCCTTTGGGGTGACGATGCTCAGCGTCAGGAACTGCGTTTTCTCCGTGGCCCGAATTTCCTGGGCGAGCTCGGTCAACGCCGTTTTCGCGGCGCGCTGTTCCTCGTCGCGAAACAATTCCCATTGCGCGAGGTCGATGCGATAAAACAAGTGCAGACAATGCCAGCCTTGCGCCGGCACAAGCGGGTTCATCCGCCTAGTGTGGATGGGAGCGTTCGACAATCAAGACCGCGCCAGCTTCGCCAGGTGCGGCAGGCAATATTCCTCGCCGTCGGCGGCGACGCGAAATTCCAGATTGGGATCACTCAGTTCGGTTGCCCCGCAGGCGGCGCATTGATGCAGAGCTTCATGCTGGGTCTCGCGCGCGCGCACCTCGAAATCGGCGCGCCGTCTACTGGAATGGCGACGCGTCCGCGCCTCACGCAAGAGGTCGCCGCCAAAGAAGAGAAGATAGTTCGCCATCGCGCAGATCGCGGCCGCGCGAAACTGCATCGAGCCCAGCACGAGCTGAAGCAAAAGAACGGCCGCAGTGACCCAGGCGATCCATTTCACCTTCAGCGGAAGAATGTAAAACATGTAGATCACGAGGTCGGGATAAAAGCGGGCGAAGGCGAAAAAGATCGACGTCGTGAGCATGAAATTGGAGAAGGCCGCTCCGAAAAGCAGCGCCGCGACCGTCGTGCCGATCATTCCGATCAGATAAAAAAGGGTGAGCCGAAACGCGCCCCACGCTTCTTCCAGCCCGTTCCCCATCCAGAGCAGAAAGAGAATGTAAAACGCGACGTTCACCCAATCCGGCAACGGGAGAAAACTCCCAATCTGCGGAATGAAAATATAAGTGACGAGCCGCCAGACCTGTCCGTGCATGACCGCCGCACGATCGAGATCGAGGACGCGCAGATAGCCGGGGTTCACCTTTTCGAGAATGAAAACGAGCGCGGTCAGAAACGCGACGTAACGGAGCAAGCCCGGGATCGCGATGAAACCGAGGCGGCGTTCTATTCGATCAAGCAAGTTCATGAAGGTGGTCCCTCAATTGTTCGAGCGGCGGCCGGGGGGCGGTTGCGTGGGCGGGCCCGGCGTCTAGTTTGGGCGCGTGGAAAACGAGAAGGTCACCGCCCTGCGCGATGAGCACGTGAAACTGGGCGCGAAGCTGGTGCCGTTCGGGGGTTGGCTCATGCCGGTGCAATACACCAGCATCGTCGATGAACACCAGGCCGTCCGCAACGCGCTCGGCCTCTTCGATATTTCTCACATGGGGCAGTTCGTCGTGCGTGGGACCAGCGCCAGTGCCTGGCTGAACGAAATGCTGACCAACAACGTCGCCAAGCTCGAGATTAATCAAGGGCAATACACGTTCCTGTTAAATGAGGATGGGGGCGTGATCGACGATCTCATCGTTTATCAAATCAACAGCGCCGAATTCCTCCTCGTGGTCAACGCCTCCAGGATCGACGAGGATTTCGCATGGCTGGACCAGCGCCGGCCGCCAGGAATTACGCTAACGAATCGTAGCGCGAACTTTGGGGGCGTCGCGATCCAGGGGCCGGCGGTGGTGGCTTTCCTGAAAAAGTGGATCGGGCACGAGCCGCCGCCACGAAATCACATCGCCGAATTTCATTTGCTCGGCGAAACCGTTTCGGTCGCGCGCACTGGTTACACCGGGGAAGACGGCGTGGAAGTTTTTTTTCCCACGACGATCGCGGCAAAACTTTGGCAGAATGCCTTGGAAGCAGGGCGCGACTTCGGATTGAAAGCGTGTGGCCTTGGCGCCCGCGACACTTTGCGTCTCGAAATGTGTTACCCGTTGAACGGCTCTGATCTTTCGCCCGCGCACAACCCAATCGAAGCCGGGCTCGGATTCTTTGTTGATTTGGAAAAGCCCAAATTCATCGGCCGCGCAAAATTATTGGAAACAAAAACGACTGGCGCACAGGTGCGGCTCGTGGCTTTCAAGATGGAGGGCAAAGGTCCTCCGCCTCGCCCACACTATGAAGTCTTCGCCAACGGCGAGCGCGTCGGCGAGATCAGCAGCGGCACGCTCGCTCCCAGCTTGAACGTCGGCATCGGCATGGCATATCTGCCTGCGGCCGCGGCGAAAATTGGCACACCGCTCGAAATCGAGATTCGCGGTCGAAAATATCCGGCCAAAATTGAAAAGAAACCGCTCTACAAAAAATCATGAATGTTCCCGACGACCTTCTCTATACCGAATCGCACGAATGGATTAAGCGCGAGGGCGACAACATCCGCGTCGGCATCACCGATCACGCGCAGGCCGAGCTGACCAATGTCGTTTTTGTCGAAGCGCCGGCGGCGGGCCGCGAAGTGAAAGCGAAGGAAGCGATCGCGGTGGTCGAATCGGTCAAAGCGGCGAGCGATATTTATGCGCCCGCGGCGGGCACTGTCGTGGAAGGCAACGCGGCGCTGTCCGCGAATCCGGCGCTGATCAACACCGACCCGTTCGGTGAAGGTTGGATTTTCCTTTTGAAAGTCGCGAATGCCGACGATCTG
>JBBSEO010000032.1:0-13862 GCA_038239645.1 Chthoniobacterales bacterium
CCACTGGTTTCGATTTGCGCCGGTCCGGCAAAATTTTCGACAAGCACGGAGCCTCCGGAAGTGTGCGCATCCATTTCGCCGCTGCCGCCTTTCGCTTCGATATTTCCACCGCTCGTGCGGGTCTTGAGCTGACCTTCGCAATCCGCAATCTCGATCGAACCGCCGCTGGTGTTGCCGTCGAGCTTTCCTTTTAAATGCGCAAACTTCAGGTCGCCGCCGTTGGTCTTCGTCGAGATTTCACCGTTGACGTTCGCGACGGAGATTTCGCCGCCGCTGGTTTGCAGCTCGACCTCGAAATTTTTCGGCACGCGAATGACGTAACGTCCGTCGGTGGTCGAGTGGTGCCGGCTGCTGTGCCCGGACATCCCGCCTTGGCGCCGCGCGCTGATCGTGATTGCGTTTCCTTCCTGCGAAATTTTCACCGGGACATTCGCGAAGTATTCTTTTTCCGCCTGCTCGTCCTCCCAGTCGACTTTCCGCGTCGCGTCGATTGTAATTTCATTTTCGTTTCCAGCCGCGACCTCAATCGATCCAAAGTCGACATCGACGGTCACCTTGCCGCCGCCAGTCGCGGCGAGATGTCGCTGCACGATATCTTCGCTGCTGGCGAACGCTGAAAAGGCGCTGAGCGGAATAAGTAGAAACACGAGAGTGATTTTGGGCGCATGATAAAAAAAAGTTGTTGTCGCTGCCCTTTGCATCGCTTGTGCCACGACGCGTGAATAGTTATAAACTGCACGAGGCTAGTTTGTTACGAAACGCACCCAGTTGCCATTCCGCAGTCTTTGGTTGCGCGGTTGGGATCACGCCGTCCCGAAAATGGAACGCGCGCGGGGTTTCGCTTGCCGTTGCACCGCCCCGTCATTTATATGCTGGCGATGCCGGCTGATAAAACCCACGGCGAAGGTTCCGGTCGGCAAAACGCGGGCGCGGTCGATTGGGAAGGAATCGCTGCGAGCGCGCGTTTTCGTGAACTGCTGCGCGCGAAACGCCGCTTCGTTATCCCGGCGCTGATTTTCTTCGTGATCTATTACTTTGCCCTGCCGGTCCTGGTCGGCTACGCGCCGCAACTGATGCAGCGGCGCGTCTGGGGAGCGGTCAATCTCGCCTATCTCTTCGCCCTCTCGCAATTTTTCATGGCCTGGATCATCGCGTGGCTTTATGTGCGTGCGGCGGCGCGATTCGATCGTATGGCCGACGACGTCAACAAAGCGGACGCGAGATGACGCCGGCTCTCGCGATGTTCATCGGTTTCGTCGGGGTGACGCTGATCATCACCTATTGGGCGGCGCGGCGATCCCAAGGCGCGGCCGCGTTCTTCACCGCGAGTCGGCGGATCACCGGCTGGCAAAACGGCGTCGCCGTCGCGGGCGATTACATGAGCGCCGCCAGTTTTCTCGGCATCGCCGGGTTGATCGCATTTTTCGGTTACGACGGTTTCATGTTTTCAGTGGGCTGGCTGGTGGCTTATCTCACCGTGCTGCTGGTCGTGGCCGAACCGCTGCGCAACGCCGGCAAATACACCATGGCCGATGTGCTGGCCTATCGGCTCAATCCCCGACCGGTCCGCGCGATGGCGGCGCTGAGCACGATCACGGTCTCGACCTTTTACATGATCGCGCAAATGGTGGGTGCCGGTGCGCTGGTGGCGTTGTTGCTTGGGAGTTCGCACGTCACTTACCAGGCAGCGGTCATCGGCGTCGGCGTGCTCATGATTATCTACGTTGTCTTCGGCGGAATGCTGGCGACGACCTGGGTGCAGATCATCAAGGCGATCCTGCTTATCGCCGGCACGATTCTGCTCAGCCTCATGGTCCTGGCGCATTTTGGCTGGAGCTTCGCGGCGTTTTTCGATGCGGCGTCGCACGTGACTTATCACGACAAAGGCAAGCTGGTGACGAAGAATTTTCTGCAACCGGGCCTGCGATATATCGCGCCCTACGGTCCGCTCGATCTCATCTCGTTAGGAATCGCGCTCGTCTTTGGCACGGCCGGGTTGCCGCATATTCTCGTGCGCTTCTATACCGTGCCGGATGCGAAGACTGCGCGCGTCAGTGTCGTCTGGGCGATGGTGCTAATCGGCGCGTTCTACATCATGACGACATTTCTCGGCTTCGGCGCGGCCGCGATCGTGGGACGCGATTTTATCGCCGGGCACGGCGGCAATAACATGAGTGCGCCGCTCCTCGCACAGGCCCTGGCGGGCGACATCTTCTTTGCCTTCATCGCGGCGATTGCCTTCGCCACGATTCTCGCGGTCGTCGCCGGCCTAACGATTAGCGCGTCCACCTCCTTCGCGCACGATTTCTACACCAACGTCATTCATCGCGGGGCTGAGCGGGCGCCGGGCGAAGAAGTGCGCGTCGCGCGGATCACCGCGTTTTTTGTTGGCGCGATCGCCATCAGCATCGCAATCGTTCTCGGCAAAGACGCGAACGTCGCCTTCCTCGTCGCCCTCGCTTTTGCCGTGGCCGCTTCCGCCAATCTCCCGGTCATTGTGTTTTCACTTTTCTGGAAGCGTTTCAATACTGCGGGCGCGGTGGGCGGCCTTGCCACCGGTCTGCTTGCCTCCATCGCTTTGATCATCATCGGTCCAAGCATCATGAAGATTGATCCGCCCGGCACGGCGGCGGCGGCGGGCCATTTCATCCAACACGCTCCCATTTTCCCTCTGGAAAATCCCGGCTTGCTCAGTGTGCCGCTGGGATTTCTCGGCGCGATTCTCGGCACCTTGCTCGGCCGTCGCGAACCGGACGTCGAGGCGAAATTCGCTGAACTGACCGTACGGGCGAATACCGGCCTCGGCGCCGAGCAGGCGAGCATTCATTAAATCCATGACTAACGAGCCGGGCGGAGAGGGCCACATTACTTCCGGTTAGGGCGCCTCCATCATTCTTGCAGAGCCGTCCTACATTTCACCTTCCTGGCTGCGCTCATCCCAAAGAAAAAAGGCGACGTCGCCGTCGCCTTCCCTTGTTGAGCTATTTAAAGCTTTTAGTGTCCGCCGCCCCCACTTGACGTGTTGGTGTTAGTGTAGTTCGCGTGGACGGACTGCGAACTTCCTCTGACCAGGCTCGGATCATTACTTTGAGTTGTTCCGTCGTCCACTTCAACCCAGCGTCCACCGATGTGCGATCCGGTATCTGCTGGAACCCACACCATGTGCTTGGCTTTCTTCGCCGTCCCGGCCTGCGCGGCCTTGACATCGAAGTCGAGATTCTTAGGCGAGGCTGCCTTCACGTTCTCCATGAAAGCTTTGACCTGTTTGCCATCCATCACCGTGACCGAATACACGCCGTTGGCGATGCCGTTGAAAACGTATTTTCCGGAAGCATCGGTCTTCGTCATCTGCGGCGCAGACTTCGTTGATTTGGCTTCTAACTTGACCGCCGCGCCCGACCAGGCTTTTCCGTTCGGACCCCGCACCGTGCCTTGAATCGAGGCAGCAGAGGCGAGGTTCGCCATGGCTAAGAGCGAGCCCGCAATTGCGATTACCCGCATTGTTTTGAACATACGAAAACATACCACTTCGCCGACCTTTTCGCAATCGCGAAACGATCTGTAATTCGATCGATGAGATGAAAAGGCAATCGCGGAATCCTCGACAGCCGTTATAAGGATGGATGAAGAAATATGGAGTTTTGGTGGGTCTCACGGGAATGGCATTACTCATGTCATGTCACTCGCCGGCGGGCGCAGGAGCGGTAACGGGAGCGGCGGCCGGCGCGGTGGTGGCCGGACCGGCGGGTGCGGCAGTCGGGGCGGCTGGAGGCGCGATTATTGGTGCCGCGGTCGGCTCGGCCGAGGCGAGGAATTACGGGCCGGTCCCTCAAGGTGGTTATCCCAATGCGCGACCAACGGGCCAAACGGGATTGGTCGAGAGCCCGTATACGCGACGGGTTTATGACGTTCGCGGCGTGCCGCACGGCGGTCTGGTGCACGACGTTGACTCGAACAAATTGTTCCGCGTTCCCTAACGCGCGATTTTAGAAACAGCGAAGGCGCAAAGGTGGCCACCTCCGCGCCTTTGCCTTTTTCGGGAAGTCCTACCCGCCTCGGCCCGGGGTAACGAAAAAGAAGGCGAGGCCAAAAAGGACATAGAGAGAGACCAGGAGCAACCCTTCGAACCACGTCGTCTCGCCGTCCTGCGCGATGGTGTTGACGGCGAAGGCCACGCTCACGATCGCGATGAGCTCAAGCGGATTGGAAAAGACGAGATTCATCGGACGCCCGATCAGGAACGAGATGATGACGAGGAGCGGCGCGACCAAAAGCGCGATCTGGATCGTGGAGCCGACGGTGATGCTAAGCGCCAGACCCATTCGGTCCTTCCGCGCGAAGTAGATCGCGGTGACGTATTCGGCCGCATTTCCCACGACCGCCAAGACAGTCACCCCGAGAAAAAAGGTCGAGAGCCCGAGACGGGCGGCAGTGGCTTCGAGAGCGCCCGAGACAAGCTCAGCCTCGATCGCCACGAAAACGGTTGTCACGCCGAGCACCGCGAGCGATTGCCACAGGGTCCAGCGCGGCGGCGCGTTTTCTTCGTCAAAGGCGAAGATATCGCGGTGTGTGACCAAGGTGTAGAGAAGGTTGGCGACGTAGACGAGGATAAGCACCACGGAAACGCAGAGGCTAAGTCGCTCATCGAGATGAGTGACGTTGGGCGAGGCGAGCAGGCCGCGCTCGGTGTAGTCGAACAAGGCCGGGAGGAGAAGAGCAACGACCGAGAGGATAAGCAGGCTGGAGAGGAGACCGGCCCGTTCTCGTTTAAATGTTTGCCGTTCACGATTCCAACTTCCGATCAGGATCGCCAGCCCGAGGCCGAGCAGGCTGTTGCCGACGATCGATCCCGTGAGCTGCGCTTTTACCACTCCGCTTTTTCCTGCCATCAAAACGAAAACGGCGAGGATGAGCTCGGGCATATTTCCAAAGCTGACGTTGAGCAGGCCGCCGATCGCTGCGCCCGCGCGCGCCGCGATTTGGTCGGTGCTGAGCCGGACCAAATCTGCCAGCGGAACGATGGCGAGTGCGGCGGTGAGGAAGATCCAGATCGGCGTCGCATGGACCACATACGCCAGCACAAGTGAGACCGGCACCAGCAGCAGGAGAAAACTCCGCAGGATGGACATGTCCGACCGTAGTCAGACGACAGCGGGACGGGCGAGAAAACTCGTCCCGGCCAGCTCTGACATCGCGGACGACTGCAAAAGCATTGCGCTTTCTGGGCGAAAGTGCCGGCGGAGGGGCTCGAACCCACACGATCTTGCGATCACTGGATTTTAATCTAGCGACGATGATCGCGACGCTAAGGACTAAAGAATGACGGCCGAAGCCGAGAAAGGTCCGCTCCGAGGCAATCCGCGCTTTGAAAAAATCGTCGCCTCCCTCGCGCCAAAGGAATAATTGAGAGGCAGTTGTTCCAGGATTTAGATTAAGGTCAACTGTGGCCGCCGAAGTTAAGAAAGAGATCGAGCTGGAAATCGCGCACGTTCTTTTTATCGACATTGTCGGTTACTCGAAGCTTTTGATTGATGAGCAACGCGATTGCCTGCACACGCTCAACGAGGTTGTGCGAGCAACGGAAGCATTCCGCGCCGCTGATGGAGTCGGCAAACTGACCACGCTACCGACGGGTGATGGCATGGCCCTTGTCTTTGCTACCACTCCCGAAGCACCCGTTAACTGCGCGCTGCAAATTTCCAAGGCTCTAAAGAGTCATCTGCATCTGCAAGTGAGAATGGGCATTCACAGTGGCCCTGTCAGCGGCGTTGTAGATGTGAGCGGGCGCGCGAATGTCGCCGGAGCAGGCATTAACATGGCGCAACGGGTGATGGACTGTGGCGACGCCGGCCACATCCTACTCTCCAAACGTGTCACGGACGATCTGGAGCAGTATCGCCAGTGGCGTGAGCACTTGCACGACCTTGGCGAATGCGAGGTGAAACACGGCGTCCGTGTTCACGTAGTGAATCTCTACACTGACGAGTTGGGCAACCCGCAGGCACCGGAGACGTTTGCGCGGATCAAGGACGCGGCCGCTTTAGCTCAGCCGCTAACTTCTGCGCCTCCAGCGGTGAAAAGTAAGGTGCCACTCATCGCCGTTACGGTCGCTTTGGTGCTTCTGTTGGCGCTGGGCTTCTGGCTTCTGCTACTCCAAAGAGGGGGCGGATCCGCAGCAAGCGCGTCCTCTCCGGCGGCGGCAGTGGCACCGTCGCCCGCGGTGCCGAACATTCCTGAAAAAAGCATAGCGGTGTTGCCCTTCGAGAACCTGAGTAGCGACAAAGAAAACGCCTACTTTGCCGACGGAATTCAGGACGAAATACTGACGCGCCTGTCAAAAATCGCGGATTTGAAGGTGATCTCGCGCACATCCACGCAGCATTACAAGAGCGCGCCGGAGAACCTGTCTGAAATTGGGAAGCAACTCGGCGTTGCCCACATCGTGGAAGGAAGCGTCCAAAAGAGTGGCGACGCCGCGCGGATCAACGTGCAGTTAATTAAAGCCGCTAACGATTCGCATCTGTGGGCAGAAACGTTCGATCGTAAGCTCACCGACATCTTCTCAGTTGAGAGCGAGATCGCAGCTAAGGTCGCAGACAGTCTCCAAGCGAAACTGACCGGTTCCGAGCAACGCGCCATTGCTTCGAAGCCTACTCAAAATCTTGAAGCGTATCAGTGGTATCTTAAGGGCCGTTACGCGTTTGGAAATCGCACTGGCCCGGTCGATATCAAAAAAGCCATTGAGTATTACAATCAGGCGCTCGCCCTCGATCCCAATTACGCGCTCGCGTATGCCGGCCTGGCCGAAGCCTGTGCGATTCTACCCGGTTGGTTACCGAATGCTCGGGCGGAATATTTTCCGAAAGCGAAAGCGGCAGCTGAAAAAGCGCTGACGATCGACGATAGCCTGGCAGAAACACACGTCGCTCTTGCGCTCTCTTTATCCGGTGATTACGACTTCCCTGGCCAAAAGCGCGAACTGGAACGCGCCATCGCCCTAAATCCCAATTATGCGGCTGCTCACTATCATCTGGCTGTCGGCATTCTTACGCCACTCGGGAATCTTGAACGCGCGGTCGCCGAGCTAAAGCGCTCACTCGAGCTTGATCCGCTCTCGCCGATTGCCATCACCAAACTCGGGTTCGCCTACCTATGTGCGCATCGCTATCCGGAAGCCATCGCGCAACTGCGCCACGCACCGGAACTCGAGCCAAACTTTTGTTTCGCTCGAGACATGCTCGGTGAGGCGCTGGCGATGAGCGGTCGAATAGATGAAGCGATCGATTGCTGGAACCGCTCTTACGAGATCGGCAAAGACTATCACTCGCTGTCGTACCTTTGCTACGGTTTTGGGATAAAAGGAGAGCGTGATAAGGCATTGCAAGTCGTCCACCAATTAAAAGAAATCGAGGAACGTGGGACAGCGGTCTGGATGTTTGGCTATGGCGTAATTTACCTTGGCCTGGGCGACAAGGAACGCGCGATAGATTGTCTGGAGGAAAGTTGGCGCAAAAAAGAAAGCGATGCGCCGTTCGAGCTGATCAAAGTCGATCCGATCCTTGATCCATTGCGCGGGAATCCGCGCTTCGAAAGATTGGTGACGGAAATCATACCCACTAACGTGGAATAACTGCGGTTCAACGGGGTTAATACGATCAGCAACTTGGAGTGGCCCACAATGTCCATGAAGAGAACCTGCGCGATCTCCAATCGCAGCTTCGTACAGATTCAGAAAATAGGTTGAGCATCGCGACGTTTGTGGCCGACAAAAGTTTAGTGCTAAACTTTTCCTTTGTTGGAAAAAATCCCGGCAAAGAATCGCCTGAGCGAAAGTCTGGTCACGCACATTGTGGCATCATCTGCGCCCCTTGATGTGCGGGGGGTAGTCATTCTGAAGCCGAGAGTGTCAAAAAGTGTCAAATATCTACGTTAGTTAGCGACACTTGGCGTCGTCACGCCTTGACCTATGTCCTACTGAATTTCCCTCGTGAAATGAGGAGTGCCGGCGGAGGGGCTCGAACCCACACGATCTTGCGATCACTGGATTTTGAGTCCAGCGCGTCTGCCAGTTCCGCCACGCCGGCGGCGGGATGCTGATCTTACGGAAGCCGGGGCGAAGCTCAAGCGCCGGCATTTTGTCTTGATTCTTGTGCCGGCGAACGGTTGCGGAATAATCCGGTGTGACCAAGGAGCGCGATTACATTCTCGGGACGCATGACGAAGAACTCGAGCGGCTGGGGCTGCAGCACCGGGTGTGGCGTCCGACGGTGTTGAAATGCTGGGAACGCGCGGGGATCGCGCGAGGCAGCAGAGTGCTCGATGTCGGCGCCGGGCCCGGTTACGCCGCGGCCGATCTCTCGGACATGGTCGGACCGGAAGGAACGATCATTGCCCTGGAGCGCTCGGAAAAATTCCTGCGCGCCCTCCGCGAGCGCAATCATGCGCACGGAACGGAGAACATCGCGGTTCATCAACTCGATTTGGTTGAAGAAGAGTTTCCCGCCGGCGGATGCGACTTCAGCTGGTGCCGCTGGGTGATGTGCTTCGTCGCGCAACCGGAAGTCGTGCTGGGCAAAATCGCGCGCGCCTTGCGCCCCGGTGGCCGCGCCATCTTCCACGAGTATGTCGACTACGCGACGTGGAGCTTCCTGCCGCCGCGGCCGGCCCATCGAAAGTTTGTCGAAGCGGTCATGAAGAGCTGGCGCGCCAGTGGTGGGGAACCGGACATCGCGCGTTTGCTTCCCGAGATGCTAACGAGACATAGTTGCAAGATTGTTTCGCTTCGTTCCCTCTCCTTTGCAGTGAGGGCGCGCGACGAAATGTGGCAATGGCCCTCGAGCTTTATCCAAAGCGGCGCCGCACGATTACAAGAGCTGGGCTATCTCGACGCCGTCGCGATCGAAAATTTGCACGCGGAATTTCGGAGCGCCGAGCACGCTGGGACACCGATGCTGATGCCGCTCGTGCTCGAAATCGTAGCCGAGCGTTTGGAAATCGCGGAGTGATTTTTCTTTCCCCGCGGGAGGCGGATCGCTACCTTCTTATGGTTCGTTACTTCCTATGTCCTTGCCGGAGCTTGTCTTTCACCGCGAGGCCCGGTTGATGGTCTGGATTCCGTATGGGACGATGACGACGCAGGCGATCGAAGATCTCAACACGGCGCTGGAGCGGGAAGAAGCGCTGGCCCAATTTCATTTCGATCGCTTCAGCGACTTTTCCGGGATCAAGCAGATCGACCTGAGTTTCGATTACGTTTTCAAAGCCGCACTCGCTCGTCGCCTGGCGCACGCGCACGGACAAAAAGTGAAATCGGCCATGATCAAGGGGAGTTTGGAAGTACAGCATTACTCGAAACTCTATGCGATGGTGACCGAGCGTTCGGCGTTGCAAGTTCGATTCTTTGCCACGCGCGCGGAAGCAGCGGCCTGGCTGGACTGCCCGGTGGAACTACTAACGATTACTCAACCAGGCCAAGGTTAGAGCGTGCCGGAGTCAAATGGCTGGAGTCCGCGCGGAGGTCCGAAAATTTCACGAAGGATGACCGCGTTCCGCAGACTGTCCGGCGAGCGCAGAAGCTGACGCCAGACGGCGGGCGCCGCTGCCGCTGGTTCGGCCTTCGGAATCACCGGTGGCCTTAGCGTCGATATCCCAATTGGAATCGTCGGCGCATTTCTTTCAACTGTGGCGGGCGCCGGGCGCGGCCCCTTCGCTTTGGCCTTGGCGCGTTCCCAGAGATTCCGTCCCCCGGCCGTGAATAATGGCGGGGGCTCAATCCTGACGACTGGCCGCGGCGGCAGATTGGTGCGCGGCTGGATCTTTGGCGGAGCTTCGGTGTTCGGAGGATTCCCAAGTGCCTCGCGCAGGGCGCGCTCCATTTTCGAATCCCTTGGCTGCGGCTCGGGCGAAGGTGGCCGGTCTTCGCCAATATTTTCTTTTGCGTTCCGGATCAGGCGCACGACTGCGGCGATGATCAGGAAGAGAAAGAATAGGAGATTAAGGTGCTGATGCATGCGGGCGACGCGGCGGCGTGATCTTGGGTTCCGACGCGTCAGTCATTGCGCTCTAGCTCGGCGGCGGTGTGGTTGTTTTGTCCGTTCCAGCGATCGACTCCCGCATGGAGGTGTCCGCCTGCACGTTTTTCATTCGCACGTAATCCATGATCCCGAGATTTCCCGAGCGAAAGGCGTCAGCCATCGCCTGCGGAACTAACGACTCAGCTTCGACGACTTTCGCGCGCATCTTTTGAGTTTCGGCGCGCATTTCCTGCTCGACCGCGACGGCCGCCGCCCGCCGCACTTCCGCTGTGGCCTGGGCGATGCGCTTGTCGGCGTCGGCCTGTTCGCTTTGTAATTTCGCGCCAATGTTGTCGCCCACGTCGACGTCGGCGATGTCGATCGAGAGAATTTCGAATGCGGTATTACTATCAAGGCCTTTCGCCAGCACCGCCTTGGAAATGCGATCGGGATTTTCCAGGACGTCCTTGTAGGAATCGGCGGAGCCAATCGCGCTGACAATGCCTTCGCCCACGCGCGCGATGATCGTTTCCTCGGTCGCGCCGCCCACGAAACGATCGAGATGCGAGCGGACCGTGACCCGCGCTTTGACTTTGGCGCCGATGCCATCTTTCGCTACGCCGTCGATCGTCGCTCGTCCCATCGCCGGATTCGGGACGTCGATTACTTTCGGATTAATGCTGGTGCGAACGGCTTCGAGCACGGTTTTGCCGGTGCCCTTCGTCGCGAGGTCGATCGCGCAGGCGCGATTGAAATCGAGCGCAATCCCGGCCTTGTCCGCGGCAATCAAAGCCAGGATGACCTGACTGACATCGCCGCCGGCGAGGTAATGCGCCTCGAGCGGATCGCTCGGAATCTCGATCCCGGCTTTTACCGCCGTGATCCTGTTGTCCACGATCATTCCGACCGGAACCTTGCGCAGCCGCATCCCGACCATTTTGCCGATGCCCACCGGCGCGTTTGCGATCCGCGCGCGCAGCCAAAGGCCGAAGAAATTGAAAACGACGATGCAGAGGATGAAAACGAAAATGGCCGCGACGACGAAGCCAAGGATGACGAACGATTCCATAAACCGGAGCCTAGCCGCGAGCGGGGACGACTGGAAGTGGAATCGGATTGCGCCCCGCGGTGAAAATCGCCGGGATTCTTCGTTGCAATCGTGTGCAGATGCATTACGCGTTGCGCCCTTGTGAAAACGAAAGTGCGCGTGGCCGTGGCAGGCGCTTCCGGTTACGCCGGCGAAGAACTCGTGCGCTGGTTGCTCGCGCATCCCGTGGTCGAAATTGTGGTGGTGACGTCGCGCCAGCACGCCGGGAAAAGAGTAAGCGAAATTTTTCCGCGTTTCGCCGGCCACCCTGTGGCAGAAGCGATCTCGTTTTCAGAGTTCAACGCGATTGACCTCGCCCAGGCCGCCGACTTTGTCTTCCTTGCCGTGCCGCACGGGGTGGCGGCGGAATTTGCCCGGCCGCTTCTCGCGGCAGGTGCGCGCGTGATCGATCTCAGCGCCGATTTCCGCCTGCGGAGCGCTGATACTTATCGCGAGTTTTACGGTGCTGACCACGCCGCGCCGGAACTGTTATCAGACGCCATCTACGGTTTGCCGGAGCTCTACCGCGAGAAGATTCGTCCGGCGAAGCTCGTCGCCTGTCCGGGATGTTATCCGACCAGTATCTTGCTGCCGCTTCTTCCCTTGCTGCGCGCGAATGCGATCGCGCGAGATTCGGTTTGCATCACCAGCCTCAGTGGCGTCACCGGCGCGGGCCGCAAGGTCGCCGCGGAATATCTCTTCGCCGAATGCAACGAAAGCATGCGCGCCTATGGCGTGCCGAAGCACCGTCATCTTTCCGAGATCGAGCAGGAATTGTCGCTCGCAGCGAAGGAGCCGATCACCGTGCAATTCACTCCGCATCTTGTCCCGCTGAATCGCGGAATCATCACCACGATCTACGCGAATTCGTTGGACGCGAGCGTCGATAAGATCGGCCACATCCTGAATGAAGCGTACGCAAACGAGCCATTCGTTCGGTTGTTGCGCGAAGGGGAACTGCCCGATACCAAAAATATCGCCGGAACGAATTTCGCCGACCTCGCCTTTCGCTTCGATCCCCGGACGCGCCGCGTCATTCTATTGAGCGCGATCGATAACCTGGCGAAGGGGACCGCGAGTCAGGCGGTGCAATGCCTGAACCTGATGTGCGATCTCCCGGAGACGACGGGATTGCTGTGAAAGCGAGACCCAAAGCGAAGAAAAACTGGCAGGAAATCCCCGGTTCGATCTGCGCGCCGATTGGGTTTCGAGCCGGCGCGGTGTTTTGCGACATCAAGAAACTTGGGACAGGCCAGGGCTCGGACAAAGGGCGCAAAGATGACCTCGCGCTGATCGTTTCGGAGACGCCGGCAGTCGCCGTTGGACTTTTCACCGCCAACACGGTGAAGGCGGCGCCGGTAATCGTTAGTGCGCGGCATTTGGCAAAAGCAAAAGCGATTCGCGGTGTCGTCCTCAATTCTGGCAATGCCAATGCCTGCACGGGAGCGCAGGGTTTGCGCGATGCGGAAAAGATGTGCGCGCTCATGTCCCACGAAACTGACGCCGGCATCGCGGCAAATTTTCTCGTCTGCTCCACCGGACGCATCGGCGTTCCCATGCCGATGCAGAATATCGCGCGCGGCATCGAAGCGTGCGGAAAAGTCATCGAGCGTTCCCCCGGCGCCGCCGCGGCGGCGGCCAACGCCATCCTAACGAGTGACACACGCCGCAAGGAAATCGCCGTCGAATTCAAGATCGGCTCGAGAACCGCTCGGCTCGGGGGAATCTGCAAAGGCGCGGGCATGATTCAGCCGCAGCTGAAGGCGTTGCACGCGACGATGCTGGCCTGCCTTACGACCGACGTTGCGATCTCGCGCCCCCTGCTGCAGCGCGCGCTCGTGGCGGCGGTCGCGCAAAGTTTTAATCGCATCAGCGTCGACGGCGACATGAGCACAAACGACACCATCCTCGTCCTGGCGAACGGCCAGGCGTCGCACAAGAAGATCACGACGCCGAACTCGGCCGCCTTCCGCGGATTTCAAGCAGCGCTGAATTTCGTCACGTTGGAACTGGCAAAAATGATCGTGCGCGATGGCGAAGGCGTGTCGCGCTTTATCACTCTGCGGGTGAGGGGCGCGAAGTCAGCGCGAGACGCCGAAAAGGTTGCGCGCGCGATTGGCAACAGCGCCCTCGTGAAAACAAGCTGGCACGGGGGCGACCCGAACTGGGGAAGAATTCTCTGCGCGATCGGCTACGCCGGCACTGCCTCTAACGAGAAGACGGTGAGCATCGGTTACAGCCTGCCCGGGCACCGCGAGATTGTTCAGGCCTTTCGCCGTGGTCGCCCGACCAGCGTCGCTTTCGCTCAACTGACCGCGATCACTTCTCAGCCTGAGTTTGACCTGCACATCAACCTCGGCGGCGGCGCGCATCGCACCACTTTCCATACCTGCGAGCTGACCGAGGACTACGTCAGCTTCAACAAGGGCGACATTAACGATCCGACGACGCTCGCGGGCTAACGGAACATGGACGAATTCATCGACAAGGCCGCGACTCTGCTCGAGGCGCTTCCCTATATCCAGCGCTTTCGCAGCCAGGTTTTCGTCGTGAAATACGGCGGCAGCTTCATGGATTCCCCGAGCGAAGAGGAACGTCATCGCGTCGCGCGCGACATCGTCTTTCTCGAAGCGGTTGGGATCAACCCGGTGGTCGTGCATGGTGGCGGGAAGGCGATCACGCGCGCCCTCGAGGAAGCCGGGATCAAGGCCGAGTTCATTCAAGGATTGCGTGTGACCAACGCCGACGCGGTCGAAACGGTC
>JBBSEO010000033.1:0-13822 GCA_038239645.1 Chthoniobacterales bacterium
CAAACGGAGCCCATTTCACTCTTCCGACCGATTCGCCGCTTATGAAACGATCCATTTACCTCCTGCTGATTTCCGTCGTCGCTTTTTCGGCGCACGCGCAAACGAAGCGCCCGTTCACCTTCGAAGACATGATGAAGTTGAGACGGGTCGGCTCGCCCGTGCCTTCATCAGATGGGAAATGGGTGGTGTTCGACTGCGTCGATGTCGATCTCGCGGCCAATACGAAGACCTCGCACTTGTGGATCGTTCCGGCGGCGGGCGGGGAAGCGCGGCGCTTGAATCAAACGACAAATGACGAATCGCGTCCGCGTTTTTCGCCTGACGGGAAGAAACTGATCTGGACCTCGAAAGCGACCGACCCGACCCAAATCTGGATGAGCAATTTCACGCCGGAGAGCGGCGGACTCGACGGCGTGCCGCATCAGGTCACGAATATTTCGACCGGCGCCGACGGTGGAATCTGGTCGCCTGATGGAAAAAACATCGTCTTCGTTTCTGCGGTTTATCCCGAGGCCAAAAGCGATGCCGAGAACAAGCAGCGCGACGACGAACTGAAGAACAGCAAGGTGAAAGCGAAGCTGTTCACCAAGCTGCTCTACCGGCACTGGAATTCCTACACTGAGTTTAAGCGCAGCTATCTTTTCGTCGTAAGCGCGGACGCGGCGAGCGCGGAGCCGCGCGATCTCACGCCGGGCGATCACGATGTCCCGCCCTTCAACCTCGGCGGCCAGGACATGTACGACATCTCGCCGGATGGTCAGGAGCTGGCCTATACCAGCAACATCGATGAAGTCGGCGCCACCAGCACAAACAACGAAGTTTTCCTCGTCCCGATGGCTGGAGGCACGCCCAGGAAAGTCTCAACCAGCCCGGGAAACGACAGCACGCCGCGCTATTCGCCCGATGGAAAATACCTCGCCTGGAAGTCAATGGCGCGCGCCGGGTTCGAAGCGGATAAGGAATCGCTGGTTTTATATGATCGCAAGACTGAAACGATCGCGGACTTGACGAAATATCTTGATCATTCCGTTGGGAATTTCACTTGGACTTCCAAGCCGGATTGGATCGCCTTCAGCTACGACTTCCACGGTGAGTCGACGTGGGAGGTAGGTTCTGTGACTTGGCTAGGGGAGCATACGGCGTCTGCTCAGCCAATCACAGCCCAGAAACTCGGCTCATTTTCGTCATCGGTAAACGGCGAAGTGGGCGATATAGCGGTCGTTGGAAACTCACTGTTTTACTCGGCCAGCACGATTACGGCTCCAACGGAGTTGTGGAGAGCAGATTTAGCCAAACGCTTCAATGAAGAAGGAGATCCGCGCTTTAAGCCTAACGACCAGCAAGCGACCCACATGAACGACGCGCTGCTCTCACAAATCGAGATGCAGCCGCTCGAATCGTTCACCTTCAAAGGCGCAAAGAATGATGAGGTGCAGGGATTCCTGGTGAAGCCGCCAAATTTTGATCCGAGCAAGAAATATCCGCTGAAATTCTTGATTCACGGCGGACCGCAGGGGGCGTGGGGAAACTCGTGGAGCTATCGTTGGAACCCGGAGCTATTCGCGGCTGATGGATACGTGGTGGTGATGATCAATTTTCACGGCTCGACTGGTTACGGGCAGAAATTCACCGATGCGATCAGCGGCGATTGGGGCGGCGCGCCGTTTGTTGATTTGATGAAGGGTCTTGATTACGCGGAGAAGACCTACCCGTTCATCGACAAGGATCGCGAGGCGGCGTTGGGCGCGAGCTATGGGGGGTACATGGCGAATTGGATTCTTGGCCACACCGACCGCTTCAAGTGCATTGTTTCGCACGACGGCATGTTTAATACCGAGTCAGCCTTCGGGACGACGGAGGAACTTTGGTTCCCCGAGTGGGAGTTCAAGGGCACGCCCTGGAAGCAGCGCGAAGTTTACCGGAAATGGTCACCACATCTATTCGCGGACAAGTTCAAAACGCCGACGCTCGTCGTTCACGGCCAACTCGATTATCGCCTCGACGTCAGCGAAGGCTTCCAATTATTCACCACGCTCCAGCGCCTCGGTATTCCTTCCGAAATGCTCTATTTCCCGGACGAAGGTCATTGGGTGCTGAAGCCGCAGAACTCGCAGCTTTGGTATAAAACGGTGAACGCGTGGGTCGAGCGCTGGTGTGGTGCGAAGTAACGGCTCAGTGCAGCTGGACGAATAGCACCACGATATAGCTGGCGAAAAGCAGCGCGACTACGAGCGTCATGATTTTGTGATAGAGGAGGTTCGCGATAAAGCAGGCCGCGAGGGAAAGAGTAAAAAACAGGACGTGGAAGCCGAGATTAGCCGGATCGGTCAGCCTGTGATCGAAGATCGGGTCGCGGAAGAAGCTGATCACGGTAGTGAGCGCGAGCAGGCCGAAGAAACGTTTCCGTTGCCGGAGGAAATGTTCTTCGAGATCAATGGTTTGGCCTTCCGGGAAATCGGGATAAACCAGGCCGGCGACGAGGTAGAGAACGATGGCTTGGGCGAGAAGGATGAGAAACTGGACGAAATTCCAGTCGTGACGGGACCGATAACCGAACATCGCCCACCAGGTCTGCGTGCTAACGAGAAGAATAATCGCGGCCCACGCTTGCGTCGGCCAGAACGGCTTGATCCGCGCGTGGGAAAGCATTCGTCCGCGCACCCCGAGAAGAATTTGGGTGACGGCGAGCCCGATGATGATTGAGAGCAGGACCGAGAGATAACTGAATTCGTCCATGGAATTTCAAAGGGTTGATTAACAAAGCCCCCTCGTGCTGACCAGAAGAGATCCCGATTGAGCTCAGCGGCGATTGCGCCAGAATTGCTCAGTTCGCATGCAGCCCACCATTCTAATTGTCGATGACGAAAAGCACACCCGGGAAGGCTTGCGGCGATTGCTGGGCGGCGAATACGACGTTTACGTAGCGGAAGATATCGCGGGCGCGATGAGCGTGCTCGAGCGGGAGGAGATCGACGTTCTGCTGACCGATCTTCGACTTGCCGGTGAGGATGGAATGCAACTGATCGAGCGTGCGCTCAAGCGGCCGCCCCCGCCGATTTGCATCATGATGACGGCCTACGGTTCGGTCGATACCGCGGTCGAGGCGATGCGGCGCGGCGCTTATGATTTCGTGACCAAGCCGTTGAACCTGGACAAGGTCGAAATCTTGATTGTGCGCGCGCTGCAATCGCGAAAGATGGAACAGGAAAACCGTTCGCTGCGCCAACAGGTCGACGAACGATACGGGTTGGAAAATATCCTCGGGCAGTCGCTGGCGTTGCACGAAGTGCTGGAAACGATCAAGCAGGTCGCACCGTCGTCGGCGAATGTTCTGATCGAAGGCGAAAGCGGCACCGGCAAGGAACTTGCGGCGCACGCGATTCACCACCTGAGCCGGCGGAGCAAAGGGAAATTCGTGGTCGTCCATTGCGCGGCGCTTTCGCCGACGCTACTGGAGAGCGAGCTTTTCGGACATGAGCGCGGCGCTTTCACGGGCGCGCACGAACGGCGCCTCGGCCGGTTCGAGCAGGCGAACGGCGGGACCATTTTCCTTGATGAAATCGGCGAGATCGATCCGGCGACGCAGGTGAAATTGTTGCGGGTGATGAGCGAGCAACGCTCCTTCGAGCGCGTCGGCGGCACGCAAACGCTGAAGGCGGACGTCCGCGTCATCGCGGCGACGAACAAAAATCTCGAGCAACTGGTAAAGGAAGGACGTTTTCGCGACGATCTGTATTTTCGTCTCAACGTCGTGCGCATCACGATGCCGCCACTGCGCGCGCGGAAAGATGATATTCCGACCCTGGTGCGATCGTTTCTCCGGCATTTTTCGCGGGCGAATGAAAAGGAAGTGCTGGAGATCACGGCGGACGCGATGGATGCGCTCCTGCTCTACGATTGGCCTGGAAACGTGCGCGAGTTGCGGACCGCGATCGAGCACGGCGTGGTAATGGCGCGCGGACCGAAGGTAACGGTGCGCGATCTGCCGGCGGCGATTCGGCCGGGCGGGGCGGTTGCGGGAGGAATTGGCGGAGCCACTTCGGCCAATGCCAATCCACTTGATCTGAACGAGACGGAGAAGCGCCTGATCACGCAGGCGCTCGGCGCGACGAAAGGAAACATCACCAAGGCGGCGCGTCAGCTCGGGATCAGTCGGCGGACGCTGCACCGGAAGTTGAACGAGATGAGCACCGATGGACGCGATCTGCGCGCGCAGGCCCGGGCGACGCGGACAACGAAATGATTCGTATGGCACGCGAAGGTTTCGATTTACGGAAAGGGAAAGCGGCGGTTCAATGCCAGGAGTGAGCGATCAACGAAAGCTTTTCGGAACGGACGGCGTGCGCGGGGTGGCGAACGTCGAACCGGTGACGGCGGAAACGGCGCTCAAACTCGGGCGGGCCGCGGCGCATATCTTCACGACGCTCAACCCGCGCGCGCATCCTTCCGGCGCGCGGCCGAAGATCGTTCTGGGAAAAGATACGCGGCTTTCCGGTTATATGCTGGAGAACGCGCTCGTCGCCGGCATTACTTCTCTCGGCGTCGATGTGCTGGTCATCGGACCGTTGCCGACGCCAGGTGTGGCTTACATCACGCGTTCCCTCCGGGCCGACGCCGGCATCGTTCTTTCGGCCTCGCACAATTCCTACGAGGACAACGGTATTAAATTTTTCCGGCACGATGGCTACAAGCTGGACGACCAGATCGAGCATCAGATTGAGCAGCTTGTTTTTAGCGGGGAAATTGATTCCGTTCGGCCGACGGCGGGAAAAGTTGGGCGCGCCACGCGCATCGACGATGCGCTTGGACGCTACGTCGAGTTTGCGAAGCAGAGTTTCCCGCGGGGAATGACTTTGGAAAAAATGAGGATCGCCGTCGATGTTGCGAACGGAGCGGCCTACAAGTCGACGCCCTCGATTTTGCGCGAGTTGGGCGCGGAATTAACCGTCGCGCACAACGAGCCCAACGGCACCAATATCAACGAAAAATGTGGGAGCACGTTTCCGCAGGAGATTGAGCGCATCGTGCGAGAATCGGGCGCGCAGGTGGGCATCGCGCACGATGGTGACGCGGATCGCGTGCTGCTGTGCGACGAAAAGGGCGAGCTGGTCGATGGCGATGAGATTCTCGCGATCGCGAGTGTCGATTTGCTGCGCGCGAAGAAGCTGCGCGATAACACTCTGGTCGCGACGATCATGAGTAATTTCGGCCTGGACGAAGCGCTGGCGGAACTCGGTGGAAAAGTACTGCGGACGAAAGTGGGCGACCGTTACGTGCTCGAGGAAATGGTGGCGCGGAATCTCAATGTCGGGGGCGAACAAAGCGGGCACATGATCTTTCGCGATTTCACCACGACCGGCGACGGAATTATCAGCGCGCTCCAGATTTTGCGGATCATGCAGGAAACGAAAAAGCCGCTGAGCGAGTTGAAAAAGTGCCTGAAGAAATATCCGCAGGCGCAGCGAAACCTGAAGGTGAAGCGCAAGCCGCCCCTCGAAGAAATGCCGCAGGTGATGAAGCTGGTGAGCGAGACGGAGCAGAAATTGAACGGCCAGGGGCGCGTCCTGCTTCGTTACTCCGGCACCGAACCGAAAATTCGTTTGCTGATTGAGGGACGCGAGCCAGGAGAAATCGACCGACGGGCGAGCGAGATCGCGGCCGAAATCGAAAAGGCAATTGGATGAATCGGGAAACCATGAAGCCAGGAAGGAAGCGAATCAGGGAAGGGATTGTTTCCGACGGACTTTCTTCGCTCAGCCATGTTTCTTTTTCGTGGTTTCCTGGATTTCGGATTAAATCCCGATGAATCTTCCGCAGGTCATCGAAGCGTTGCTCTTCAGCGCGCAGAAACCGCTCGCTGTTTCCGAGTTGGTCGCGGCGCTGCGCGGGGCGGGCGAGAGCGATGAACTGGAACCGAATGGATTCGCGCGGGTGAAGGATGCGGAAGCAGCGGCCGCCCTCGAACAATTGAAGATTGAATACACGCAGCAGCCGCGTGGCTTTCAACTCGCGGAAAAATCCGAGGGCTGGCAACTCGTTAGTAATCCGGAATGCGCCCGTTGGGTGCGCGCCTTGTTCCCGGCGGCGCGACCGGCGCGCCTGTCGCCGCCAGCACTCGAAACCCTCGCGATTATCGCCTACCGGCAGCCGATCACGCGCGCGGATGTCGAAGCCGTCCGCGGCGTCGCGATCGAAAGTGTGCTCCAAACCGTGATGGAACGCGGGCTGGTCAAGATTTCCGGGCGTGCCGAAATTCCGGGGCGGCCGCTTCTTTACGAAACGACGGAATTTTTCCTCGAGCATTTCGGTTTGCGCTCACTCGACGAATTGCCCAACGCCGAAGAATTGAAGCGACGGGAATTGCCCACGGCGCCCGCGCCCGCGGGGGAATCTATCACGCAGGCGGCCGAGACCTCGGAGGCGGTTTGATTTAGCGGATGACAATGCCGCCGGAGAGGCAATTGTTATCGATTATCAGCCATAACAAGATGACAAAAATTGCGACCAAAAGCCTCGGCCTGCTTTTCGCGGCCTTCACCATCTTCAGCCTGACCGGCTGCGGCAGTTACAATCGCCTCGTCAGCCTCGAACAGAACGCGAACAAAAAGTGGGCCGATGTGCAGTCGGTTTATCAGCGGCGCGCCGATTTGATTCCGAATCTCGTTAATACGGTTCAGGGCGACGCAAACTTCGAAAAGTCGACGTTGACCGAGATTGCGAACGCGCGCGCGAGTGTTGGCCGCGTGCAGCTTGACCCAAACAAGGCTCCCGAGGACGCGGCGAAACTGCAGGAGTTTCAAGCGGCCCAGGGCCAGTTAGCGGCGGGGCTGTCCCATCTTCTCTCGGTCGCGGAGAATTATCCGCAGTTGCGGGCGAACGAAGCCTTCCAGAATTTGCAGGCGCAGCTGGAGGGAACGGAAAATCGAATTTCGGTCGAACGAAATAATTACAATGCCGCGGTGCAGGATCTCAATACCGCGCTCGAAACATTCCCGACCAACCTGTTGAACAAAATGTTCGGATTTAAACCACGCGCGTTTTTCCAAGCGGAAGCGGGGTCGGAAAAAGCGCCGACCGTAAACTTCAATTTCGGCACATCGCCTTCACCGGCAGTTCCCAAGCCTACCGCGGCGGCTACGCCGTAAAGACCGTGCATACAGTCGCGGGGGGCGCGCGCAGCGGAAGGTTCCGACGGCGCGGTATTGTTTTTCTCGCCGTCTTCGTTTTCTCGCTGAGGCTGCTTGCGGCGACGGAGACGATTCCGACGCGCCCGGATCGTTATTTCAATGATTACGCCGGCGTCGTCTCGGCGGCGACAGCGTCGCGGCTGAATGAACAGCTCGCGCAGTTCGAGCGCGACACTTCCGATCAGGTGGTCGTCGCGGTTTATCGCAAGATGGAGAGCGATTCTTCCATCGACGATTATACCCAGAGGGTTGCTCAGGCGTGGCAGGTCGGCCAAAAGGATAAACGAAACGGGGCGGTGCTGTTCGTCTTTGTCGACGATCACAAAATGTTCGTCCAGGTCGGCTATGGCTTGGAAGGCGCGCTGCCGGATGCGACCGCGTTCGATATTACCGAGCGACATATCAAGCCGCTCTTTCGACAGAACGATTACGAAGCTGGACTGACCACCGGGGTCGATCTCATCTGCAAGGCGATCAAGGGCGAATACAAAGGTAGCGGCCGCACCGTGCGGGAAGGCAAGGGAAGTTCCGGCAGCGGGGGAGGCGGGTGGCTGTTTGTGCTCCTGGCGTTATTTATTTTCTTCCTCATGCTTCGCGCGTCGCGACGCCGGGGAGGCTATCGTTACACTGGATTGGGAGGTCCTTTCATCACCGGCGGCTGGGGCGGGGGCGGCGGTGGTGGCTGGTCGTCCGGCGGCGGGGGCGGTGGAGGTTTCAGCGGATTCTCTGGCGGCGGCGGAAGTTTTGGCGGCGGCGGGGCAGGCTCGAGCTGGTAAAATGCGCACGCACCTTTTCCTCAAACGGCTGAAGCACCAGGAAATCACGGCCGCGATCAAGAAGGCGGAGGGAAGCACGTCCGGGCAGATACGCGTCTTTGTTCAGCGCGGGGAATTTGAGGACGAAGCGTTGCCGTTGGCGCGGAAAAAATTTCACCAGCTCGAGATGGACAAGACCCGCGATCGCAACGCCGTCCTGATCTTTGTCGCGCCACGGGCGCACAAGTTCGCAGTCGTGGGCGATGTCGGCGTGCACGAACGTTGTGGACAGGAGTTCTGGGAGCACCTCGTGCGCGAGATGCGCAATCACTTCAAGGAGGAGAACTATAGCCGCGCCATCGTCCTGGGCATCAGCGAGGTCGGAAAATTACTGGCGCAATATTTCCCGCGCACGGGCGATACGATTAACGAGTTGCCGGACGATATCGTGCAGGGATAACGAGAATTAGTCCCGTCGCTTCCCGGTCGCGGTCTAAATCGGGAGATCGAGCTTCAGGTCGCTCGTGTTCGCCTTCAGGCGCTCAAGTTCCTCGATGCGCGTAATGAGGTTCAGATGCAGATCGAGAATGCGAAAGCCGACTCGGATGCGGGCGAGAAGTTCATCTTTGTCGAAGGGTTTGGTTAAATAATCGTCGGCTCCCGCCTGCAAACCTTCGACCACACTTTCCTTGCTGCCACGCGCCGTCAGGAAAATGACATAGATCATTTTTTCGGCGTCGCGCACCCGCCGGCAGATCTCGATCCCATCCATCTCCGGCATCATCCAATCGAGGATGGCGACGGCCGGCCCCTCATGCGCGCGGAGCGCTTCCATCGCCTCGCGTCCGTTCTGTGCCACGGTCGTCTGGAAATTCCATTTACTGAGCAGGCCAGTCATGAGCGTGCGCGAAATCGGATCGTCTTCCGCGACGAAGATTGGAATATCGTGGTAGCGCGCCGAAGTGATACGCACGTCGGTTTCAGGGGCCGCCAGCGGCACCAGGGGCGAAGTGGCAGAGGCCGATTCTTCGTTAGTGATTTGCCAGGGCGGTGAAAATGCGATCGGCTTCACGTTCCAATTCGTCTAGTTGTTGGGGGGCGGACGAGAAATCTGCGGTTTCCCCGGCTTTTTCAAGGTTTTTCGTTAATTCGGTCGCTCGCGCTGCTCCGAAGACTCCGAACGAACTCAGAAGGCTATGGGCCGAACGCGCGAGCATGCGCGCATCACGGGCCGCAATCGATGCGCGAATATCTTTGAGCACACTCGGCGTGCTCGCGCGAAAAACTTCCTCGAGTTCGCGGAGCAAGGCCGGGTCGCCGTCGGTTTGATCAAGCAACATGCTGCGGGTCGCGACGCTATTGGCGATCCGGGCGTCCACCTGGCTAGCGCCGAGCCTTTGCCAGGTGCGGCTGATCGCTCCGAGCAACGCCATCTTGGTGATCGGCTTCGAAATGTAGGCATCCATGCCGGCGGCGAGACAACGTTTTTCGTCTTCCTTCTGGGCATGGGCCGTCATGGCGATGATCGGCAGATGTTTTCCGGTTTCGATTTCGCGCGCGCGAATTTCACGGGTGGCGGCCAACCCATCCATGACTGGCATCTGCACGTCCATGAGGACGAGGTCGAAGTGGGAGGCGGCGAGTTGGGCGAGCGCCTCTTTCCCATCCTCGGCCATCGTCACGGTGTGTCCCTCTTGTTGCAACATGCCCGTCGCGACCAGACGATTGACCGGATTATCCTCCGCCAGGAGCACGCGACAGGATGGAACAGTCAACTGCTCCAACGCGTCAGATTTCGGCGGAGCCAATGCGGCCATGCTCGCGGCGCCGAAGCGGGCGGTGAAACGGAAGGTGCTTCCCTCACCCGGCTCGCTCTCAACCCAGATGCGTCCTCCCATCATTTCCACGAGTCGAGCACAAATCCCCAACCCAAGACCGGTCCCGCCGAAATTGCGCGTGGTTGAACCGTCGGCCTGAGCGAAAGCTTCGAAAATTAGTCCCTGCTTGTCCTTTGGAATTCCAATTCCGCTGTCGGTGATAGAAAAGAGCAGCTGGATCAACCCACCTTCAACTTTGACCAGTTTCACGGCCACGCGAACCTGGCCTCTGGAGGTAAATTTGATCGCATTATCGATCAGGTTGTTCAGGATTTGTCCGAGCCGGGTGGGATCGCCGGCGACCGCGCGCGGTAGTCCGGTCGCGAGTTCCGGAACGAGGGTCAGGCCCTTCTTTTTCGCACGGAGATGCATCGGGCCGAGGGTGGCGGCGAGGCAATCCCCGAGATCAAACGGAACGGATTCCAGCACGAGTTTCTGCGCTTCGAGTTTCGAGAAATCGAGGACTTCGTTCAGTAATTTGAGGAGCGATTGCCCGGAGGTTTTCACGAGCTCGAGCTGCCCTCGCACCGTTTCGGGAAGGCGCTCGTCGAGGGCGAGCTCAGTCATTCCGATAATCCCGTTCAGCGGGGTACGAATCTCGTGGCTCATGTTCGCCAGGAATTCACTCTTCGCGCGGTTGGCCGTTTCGGCCGTGTCCTTGGCGAGTTGTAATTCGCGCTCGTCTGCTTTTTGCCGGGTGATATCGCGGATGATTCCCGTTAAAAATTCCGCGCCCTTCTCGCCGGAGCGCGAGACTGCGACATCGATTGGGAACTCGTGCCCATCCCGGTGCAGACCAAGCACCTCCAGCCGCCGCCCGTAAGTACGCGCGCGGGGCGCGGAGCGGAGTCCTTTGAGGCCAGTGTAAAATCCCCGCTGATTTCGCTCGGGGACAATCATCACCAGCGACTTACCGAGCGCTTGGCTCTCGGTGTAGCCAAAGATTTTCTCGGCCGCCGCGTTCCAAAAGATGATGTTACCTTTGGCGTTGCTGGAAATGATTGCTTCCGGGACCGATTGAGTCACCGATCGGAATTTCAACTCGGAGGAACGCAAATGAGCATTCATGTTCGACAGCTCCTCGGTGCGAATTTCAACCCAGCGTTCCAGCTCGCGAGCGGCGTGTTTCTGACCGTGGATGTCCGTGCAGGTGCCGACCCATTCGGTGATTTGTCCGTCGGAATTACGCAGCGGCAGGGCGCGGCCGAGATGCCATCGATATGTTCCCGAGGCACTGCGGAGACGATATTCCGTCTCGTAAACCTCGCCGGTCGCGAGAGCGCGATTCCAGCGTTCCAGACAGCCAGGCAAGTCTTCAGGATGAATGACGATTTTCCAGCTGTGATCCTTTGTTTCTTCGAAGGATAGCCCGGTATACTGGTGCCAGGATTCGTTAAAGTAGCTGACGGTGCCGTCCGCGTTCGCGGTCCAAATGATTTGGGGAAGGGCTTTGGTGAGGAAATTGTAGCGGAGCGAACTTTCGCGCAGGGCGGAGTCGGCGCGAAAAATATAAAGGGAATTCCACCAGATGAAGGCGAGGAAGGCGGCGATGCTCGAAAGACAAAAGACGCTGACGCCCGTTTCCGTGTCGAAGAGCAGGCGGTGTTGTCCCCACAGCCGCAGCCAACCAAGGATGAAGGGGATGCAGATTGCCGCTGGCACGAACCGACGGGCGACGCTGCCGCTGAGTCCTGGGTCGAGCAATAAACCCACGAGCCCTTTTCGCGGTGAGAGAGACAACAGCCCGACGCTCAGGAGAATGAAAGCCGCGCTGGAATTGATCGCCATCGCAGTCGCATGTCCCATCGCGTAGAGCGGCCGGGCGCCGTAGAAGTATCCCACGAAGCCCGCGAGGGCGATGGCGAAGATGGCCAACGCGAGCATCTGCGCGATGGTCGCTCGGCGCTTGCGCGTGAGGAGCCAAAGACCGGGGGCGAAGAGCGTGAGATCGATCGCCGCCAGGGGTGACATTCGTCCCGGGAACGGCTGCGATTTCCCGGGCAACTCCTGCGCCCAGAAGAGCTGGTCGATATGGAAGTCGAGCCCGCACAGGTATTCCAGCATCGTCAACGTCCCGAGGAGAAAAATGCTCGTGGAAAGGAGAACGAGCGCGACGGCTTGCCAGGATCGAGGTGGCGCGCTTTGGCGTTTTCGCAGGACCAGTAGGCCAGCGCCCGCCAGCAGCAGCCCAATGGCCGTGTTGATGCGCATCTCGACGAAGCCCGGGAAGATCGAGCGAAAAGCTCCAATTCCAAAGACCCACCCGACGATTGCCACTACTCCCAGCCCGATGGCGGCCAAAGCGCAGGAGAGTGGTGTTCGGTGGCGAGGCGTGCTCAAAATCATGGGACGCCCAGGGAAGAGCGCTGGCTATTCCTCAGCACTCGCTCTGCCAAACTCCCAGCGACGTCCGCCTTTCCCGGCGCCTATCCGGTTCGCCGCTTGCAAAGCGTCGATTTTGCGGTTCATTCCGACCCTCGCAGCGAGTTTTTAACTAGTTGCGCTGTTGGTCCCCGGGTTTCGGTCGCTGGACGCGAAGCTTCACTCGCCGGGGGGAACCCAGCGCGGAGGAAATACCGGGAGAGAGGCCGGAAACGGAGAAGAAATTTTTTCGCGTTTCGGTTTCGAGCTTCCGCTTTGAAAATATGCCAGTTCGTTACGGTCGGTTTGAAATGCCGAAGACTCTCTCCAAGGAGGAGAAGGGCTCGACGGAAACTTACGCGAAGTTCCTCGCGGAACCTTTTGAAGCGGGCTACGGCCACACGGTCGGCAATTCGCTGCGACGCGTTCTCCTTTCCTCGCTCGAAGGCGCCGCCATCACCGCGGTGAAGATCAACGGTGCCCAGCATGAGTTCGCCACCCTTCCCGGTGTGGTCGAGGACGTGACTGATATCGTGCTAAACCTGAAGCGCGTGAAATTCAAGGCGACCGAGCACGAGCCGCGCAAGCTTTCGCTCAACACAAATAAAGAGGGCGAAATCACCGCCGGCGACATCACGCTCGTGCAGGGCTACGAAGTGTTGAATCCCGACCAGATCATCTGCACGCTCGATAAGAAGCATAAGTTCGAAGCCGAACTCGAAGTACGGGTTGGCCGCGGATTTGCCACCGGCGAAGAAAACAAACGCGCCGACCAGCCGATCGGCCTGATTCCGATCGATTCCATTTTCTCGCCAGTGACCCGGGTAAAATACGCGGTCGAGAACACCCGCGTCGGACAGCGGACCGATTACGACAAACTCATTCTCGAAGTTTGGACCGACGGCCGCCTTACCCCGGACGATGCGCTGCTCCAGGCTTCTGCGATCCTGCGCCATCACCTCGATGTCTTTGTCAATTTCAACGAGGACGTGATCGAGTTCGACGAAACGCCAGCGGGCGTGAGCGAAGAGAACATCAAGCTCAAGAAACTCCTCAACATGAGCGTGAACGAAATCGAGCTCAGCGTGCGCGCGGCGAATTGCTTGAACAACGCCAACATCACCAGCGTCGGTCAGCTCGCGCAGAAGACCGAGGCCGAAATGTTGAAATATCGAAACTTCGGCAAAAAATCGCTCAACGAAATTAAGGACAAACTGACCGCGCTTGGTCTGGGATTAGGAATGAAATTTGATCCGGGCCTGGTCGAGACGCCAGTCGCCGCGGCTGCGAACCTCGAAGGGGTGGGGACGAACGGCGCCGCGGAGTAAATCGGTATCTAACGAGAAATGAGACACCAAAAGAAAACGGTCAAGCTGGGCCGCACCGCCGCGCACCGCAAGGCGCTCCTGGCGAACCAGGTTTGCAGCCTGATTGAGCACCAGCGGATCAAGACGACGCTGGCCAAGGCGAAGGCGGTTCGGCCACTGGCAGAGAAAATGGTGACGCTCGGCAAGAACGGCTCCATCCACGCCCGACGCACGGCTTTTGCCGTCCTGCGCCAGAAAGATGCGGTCAAAAAATTGTTCGACGACATCGCGCCCCGCAGTGCGGAGCGCAAAGGCGGTTACACCCGCATCGTAAA
>JBBSEO010000034.1:0-13561 GCA_038239645.1 Chthoniobacterales bacterium
AGGGAGGCGACTGGGAAGTTGCGCCGTTCCAGGACGCGCGCCATCTCGAGGCCAACCGCCCCCGTCGCGCCCACGATGGCAATGTGATAGTTTCGCTTCATCCGCCGGCGCAGTGTAGTGCGGCGCGATGACGATGCAAAAATCGAGGGATCGCATTCATATTTCGATCGGAAAGCAGGAGCTACAATTGCGCCGAGGCCGGAAAATTCTGTGCCGCTATCCAATTTCAACTTCACGTTTTGGCCTGGGCACGGAAGAGGGAAGCAGGAAGACGCCGCTCGGTGAATTTCGGATCGCGGAGAAAATCGGGGCCAAGGCCGCGTCTGGAACGATTTTCGTCGGCCGGGTTCCTCTGCGCAAGGGTGAGCCGCTTCCGGCGACGGAGGACTTGATCACGTCGCGCATCCTGTGGCTGGAGGGCGGCGAGGCGCAGAATGCCAACACCCGGCAGCGTTACATTTACATCCACGGCACGCGTCACGAGGACAAGATTGGCCGGCCGGACAGCCACGGCTGCATTCGCCTGCGAAACGCGGACGTCATCGAACTTTTCGATCTGGTCGAGGTCAACACCGGGGTGACGATCAAACCCTGACCACGCGGAGAAAATCGTTGCGCGCCCTCGCCTTCACCCGTAGAAAGCTCGGCAGCAACCAGCAAGGGAAGGAGGCGAAACACCTAGAAATGAACTTTTTAAAAGCAGCTTTGTTCGTAGCCGTTCTGGCCAGTGCCCTGACGTTGGGCGCATGTGCGCAGAAGAAAGAATCGATGTCGACCAGCACCAGCGCCGGAACAACTCGCACCTATTCGAAATAGGGCGCCCGGGGTCTGATCGCAGACCAAAAATACATTTAAAGGCCAGGCTGCGATGAGCGGCCTGGCCTTTCTTTTGTCGCGGCGCGCAGAAAGGCGATTAGGTTCCGCGGGTGCTCATCGACGGCCGATCCATCTCGCTCCCGCAACTTCACGCCGTCGCCGCGGGCGAAGCGGTTGCATTGAGCCGTGGCGCGCGGGAACGATTGGCGCGCGCCCGCGCGGTGGTGGACGAAATCCTTTCGCGTAACGAAGTCGTTTACGGAGTCAGCACTGGTTTCGGCAAATTTTCCGATGTTCGAATTTCGCCGGACGATCTCCACCGTCTCCAGCTCAATCTCGTGCGAAGTCACGCCTGCGGCGTAGGGCGACCTCTTTCCGTGGCGGAAGCGCGCGCGATGATGTCGCTCCGCGCGAACGTGCTGGCGCTCGGATTCAGCGGCTGCCGCGTCGAGGTCGTGGAATTGCTTTGCGACATGCTCAATCGCGGACTGGTGCCGGTCATTCCGGAAAAGGGCTCGGTCGGCGCGAGCGGCGATCTCGCGCCGCTGGCGCATTTGGCTCTGACCATGATCGGGGAGGGGGAATGTTTTTTTGACGGCGAGCGCCTCTCGGCGTCGAAAGGTTTCAGTGCGGCCGGGCTTCTGCCGATCGAGCTCGAGGCCAAGGACGGACTGGCGCTCCTGAACGGCACCCAGGCGATGCACGCCGTCGGCGGCCTCGCGTTGTATCGCGCGCAACTTGTCGCGGAGGTCGCGCACATCGCCGGCGCGATGACGTTGGAAGGATTGATGGGAACGCCCAGTCCGTTTGACGCGCGCGTGCACGAAGTGCGGCCGCATTTCGGGCAAAAGTTGGTCGCGCGGAAAATGCGCGAACTATTGCAGGAAAGCGAAATTCGCGAGTCGCACCGTCAGAATGATCCGCGGGTGCAGGACGCCTACAGCATTCGCTGCATCCCGCAGGTGCACGGCGCGGTCCACGATGCCCTCGCGCACGTCGAAAGCGTGCTGGCGATCGAGAGCGCGAGCGCGACCGATAATCCGCTCGTCTTCCCGGAAAATGGCGATGTCATTTCGGCGGGAAATTTTCACGGCGCACCGCTGGCGCTGGCGCTCGATTACGCCGCGATCGCGCTGACTGATCTCATGAGCATCAGCGAGCGACGGATCGAATCGGTGGTGAATCCCGATCTGAGCTACGGTCTGCCGGCGTTTCTCGCGCGCACCCCCGGTCTGCAATCTGGCCTGATGATTGCGCAGGTCGCCGCGGCCGCGTTGCTGAACGAAGCGAAAGTCCTGTCGCACCCGGCGAGCGTGGACAACGTCCCGACGTCGGCGGGCAAGGAAGATCATGTTTCGATGGGAATGACCTCGGCCTTGAAACTGCGGACCATTGCCGAGAATGCCGAGAGCCTGCTGGCGATCGAATTGCTTTCGGCAGCGGAAGCGCTCGAGCATCGGCGTCCATTGCGTGCTGGTCGCGGCGTGGAACGCGCCTACGAAATTGTGCGGAAATATGTCGAGCCGTTGCTCGAGGATCGCGCGTTGGCGAATGATATTGCACGACTGGCCGACGCAATCCGCCGTGGCGAATTCAGCGAAAATTCGGCATGAGAACGATTCGAGCGCCGCGCGGGCGCGAGCGCACTTGCCGGGGCTGGGTCCAGGAAGCAGCGCTGCGCATGCTGATGAACAATCTCGATCCGGAAGTGGCCGAAGCGCCCGAGCGCCTGATCGTGTATGGCGGCACGGGCCGCGCCGCGCGCAACTGGGACTGTTTCGACGCCATCGTGAGCGCCCTCCGCACGCTGGAGAACGATGAGACGCTGCTCATTCAGTCGGGCAAACCGGTCGGAAAATTTCGCACTCACCCCGATGCGCCGCGCGTCCTGATTGCGAATTCAAATCTGGTGGGCCAGTGGTCGAATTATCCCGAGTTCAATCGACTCGAGAAACTCGGCCTGACCATGTATGGCCAGATGACCGCGGGTTCGTGGATCTACATCGGCAGCCAGGGAATCGTGCAGGGAACGTTCGAAACTTTCGCCGCGGCGGCGGATCGTCATTTCGACGGCGATCTGCGCGGAAAATTGATTGTGAGCGGTGGTCTGGGTGGGATGGGGGGCGCGCAACCGCTCGCCGCCACAATGAATGGCGCCTGTTTCATCGGCGTGGAAGTCGATCCGTCGCGCATCGAAAAACGCCTGGCCAGCGGTTATTGCGACCGCAAAGCCGACACGCTCGACGAAGCCTTGTCGATGGTCGAAGAGGCGCGCCGGGAGGGCAAAGCCATCTCGCTCGGACTGGTGGGAAATTGCGCCGACGTTTTGCCGGAAATGGCGCGCCGAAGTATCGTGCCGGATCTGCTCACCGATCAGACGAGCGCCCATGACCCGCTTAACGGTTACGTTCCGAACGAAATCTCGTTAGCCGACGCCTTGCGCCTGCGGGCCGACGCGCCGGAGGAATACGTCTGTCGTTCCATGGCCGCGATGGCGACGCATGTGCGCGCCATGCTCGACTTGCAAAAAAAGGGGGCGATCACTTTTGATTACGGCAACAACCTTCGGACCCAGGCGAACAAAGGCGGGGTCGACGATGCGTTCGATATTCCGGGCTTCGTGCCGGAGTACATCCGACCGCTTTTTTGCGAAGGCAAAGGTCCCTTCCGCTGGGTCGCACTGAGCGGCGATCCGGCGGATATCGCCCGCACCGATGAGCTGGCACTCGAACTTTTTCCGAAGAACGAAATCCTCGGCCGCTGGATGAAACTGGCCAAAGAGCGAATTCATTTCCAGGGATTGCCGGCGCGGATTTGCTGGCTCGGCTTCGGCGAGCGGGCGGAGTTCGGGGTGGCGATAAATGAACTGGTGCGCCGCGGCGAAGTATCGTCGCCGATCGTGATTGGCCGCGATCATCTCGACACGGGCTCGGTCGCGTCGCCTTTTCGGGAAACGGAAGCGATGCTCGACGGCAGCGATGCGATCGCGGACTGGCCGTTGCTCAACGCACTGGTCAATACCGCAGCTGGCGCCTCCTGGATTTCGATTCACAACGGTGGCGGCGTCGGCATCGGCTACTCCCAGCACGCCGGCATGGTCGTCGTCGCTGATGGAACCGACGAAGCGCAACGGCGCTTGGAACGGGTGCTCACAAGTGATCCCGGCATGGGAATTCTGCGGCACGCCGACGCCGGTTACACCCGCGCGATTGCTTTTGCCGAAAAACACGGCATCGAATTGCCGGTGACACCAAACGCTCGCGATCAATGACGCACGACCCGTCTTCGCCCAGTGCGGCAAGCTGGCTCACGTCAGAACCGTCGCCGCAAACTCATCTTGCCGTCGTCGGGTTTCCTCTAAACCGTTCGCTGAGTCCGGCGCGCTGCGATCTTGCGCCGGCGGCGGTGCGGAAGGCGCTTACTAAATTCAGCGTCTTCGATTGCGATAACCAGGTGGATTTGCGTTTGATCAATTCCATCGATCTCGGCGACGTAGCCGAACTCGGCGCGACGCCCGAAGCGGAAGTCCAGACGACGGTGGAATTTTTCCGGCGACAGCAAACGGCGACGGGCGTGCGCGTTTTGCTGGGCGGCGACAACGGGATCGCGCGCCTCGGCGTTCATTCCTTCGGCCTGCCATTGAATCGTGTGGGGCTGATCACCTTCGCCCCCCACCATGGTGTGCGCGAGCTTGCCGGCGGCTTGAACAACAGCAATTCCGTCCGTGCTTTGATCCGTGATGGGTTGCGCGGCACGAACATCGTTCAGATCGGAATCCAACCTTTCGCGAATTTACCGGAGGAGGCGCTTTTCGCCCGCGATTCCGGTCTCATCATCGAAACGGCGGAGGAGGTTTTCGCGCGCGGGATCGAAGCCATCGTGGCACGATCGCTGACCCGTCTGGCTTCGGCTGACGCTATTTATATTAGTTTCGACCTGAGTGTGCTCGATCGTTCCCTGGCCCCGGCCTGTTCCGGTGCGCGGCCCGGCGGACTGTCTCCATGGATGTTGCGGAAAGCGGCGAGGATGTGTGGCGCGGCACCGAAAGTTCGCGCGCTCGATTTGGTGGAGATCGATCCGACCAGGGATCGGGACGATGTCACCGCGCAGTCGGCGGCGACGTTTCTCCTCGCTTTCGCCAGCGGTGTCGCGGCGCGCCTGAAGGCATTTTGATGCCAGGGTCTCCAGAAACAGCGATGGCAAAATTGATCGAATGCGTTCCGAATTTCTCGGAGGGGCGCGATGCGCAAATTATTCGGCAAATCGCCGATGCGATCAGGTCCGCGGATGGAGTTTCGCTGCTGGATGTCGACCCCGGCGCCAGCACGAATCGAACGGTGATGACATTAGTCGGTTCGCCCGAAGCCGCGATCGAGGGCGCTTTCCGCGGAATTGAGAAAGCCGCGGAGTTGATCGATATGCGTCAGCACCACGGGGAACATCCCCGCATGGGCGCGACGGATGTCTGTCCGTTTATTCCAGTGAGCGGCGTTAGTTGGGAGGAAGCGATCGAGTGCGCGCGAAAATTGGCGAAGCGCGTGGGGGAAGAATTGAAGATTCCCGTTTACCTCTACGAGAGAGCAGCGCCCAACCCCGATCGCTCGAACCTGGCCGTCATTCGCGCGGGCGAATACGAGGCGTTGCCGGAAAAAATCAAAGTGTGGAAGCCTGATTTCGGTCCGCCGGTTTTCAACGCCAGGGCCGGAGCGACCGCGATTGGAGCGCGAGATTTTCTTATCGCCTACAACGTCAACTTGAACACGAAATCAGTTCGTCGCGCCAACTCGGTCGCATTCGACATTCGGGAAAATGGCCGGGTGAAAACCGAGGACGGAACGCCGTCCGGCCAGCCCGTGCTCGACGAAAAGGGCGAGCCGGTGCGGGTTCCGGGTGCGCTCAAGCAGGTGAAGGCGATCGGCTGGTTCGTGAAAGAATATAGTCTGGCCCAGGTGTCGATGAATCTGACGAACATCGAAGAAACGCCGATGCACGCCGCGTTCGAAGCCTGCTGTGAGTCCGCAAACGCGCGTGGCCTTCGCGTTACCGGCTCGGAACTGGTCGGAATGGTGCCGAAGAAATGTTTGCTCGAAGCCGGCCGATATTTTTTGCGAAAACAGAAATGGTCTGAGGGTGCGGCCGAGGAGGAATTGATCGAGCTGGCGATTCGTTCCATGGGGTTGAGTGAGTTGAAGCCGTTCGAACCCCGAGAGAAAATCATCGAGTTGAAAATGGAATCGAAAGAAAGACCATCGCTGGTGCGAATGAATCTGCGCGAGTTCTGCAATGAAACGTTGAGCGATTCGCCGGCGCCGGGCGGCGGCTCGGTCGCGGCACTGATGGGAGCGCTCGGCGTCTCGTTAGGTGGGATGGTGGCGAATTTGTCGGCAGGAAAACGCGGCTGGGAAGAACAGCTTCCCTACTTCAGTGAGTGGGCGGTCAAAGCACAGGATCTCAAGGATCGATTGCTGGCCCTGGTCGACGAGGACACGAAGGCGTTCAACGAAGTCATGGCGGCCTTTGCCTTGCCCAAACAATCGACCGAAGCGAAATCGGCGCGCAGCGCGGCGATTCAGGCGGCGAACAAATTGGCGGCGGAAGTTCCGTTGCGCGTGATGGAGACCGCGACGGGCACGTACGAAATTCTGGCGGCGATGGCGGAGAAGGGAAATTCGGCATCCATTTCGGATGTCGGCGTGGGTGTTCTCGCCACGCGGGCCTGCATCGAAGGCGCCGGCCTGAATGTCAGGATCAACCTCGCGAGCTTGAAGGATGAAAAATTCAAAGATTCGCTCGGGCAGAAAATGCAGGAGATCAGGGCCGCTTCCGAACTTCGCGCAAAGGCCATTTTCCAGATCGTTGAAGGCAAGTTGACCTGAGCCGCCACGGTATGCTGGCTGTCCTGCACGCCTCGGAGCTGGTCACTGTGGCCGGTCAGAATGGCGCGCGGACGGGCTCCGCCCTGAGCGACCTCGGAATTATTCGCGACGGCGGTCTGCTGGCGGAAGGCGAGCGCATCATCGCGGTGGGAAGATCTGCAGAAATTGCCCGGCGTTGCGGCGATGCAGACGTATTCGATGCGACGGGCAGGGTGGTTCTGCCGGGTTTGATCGACGCACATACGCACTTCGTTTTCGGGGGTGATCGTTTGGAGGATTTCGCGGCCCGCGCCCGTGGGGAAACCTACGAGCAAATTGCCGCGCGCGGTGGCGGAATTCGGACCACGGTTCAGGCGACACGATCCGCGACGGAAGAGGAATTGTTCGCGGCGGCAAAAAAGCATGCGCAATGGATGTTGCAGTGCGGGACGACCACGGCCGAAGCGAAATCCGGTTACGGTTTGACGCTGGAGGATGAGCTCAAGATTTTGCGGGTCATCCGGCGAATCGGTGCCGAAACGCCTTTGCAGACCATTCCGACATTTTTGGGGGCGCACGCTGTGGCGGAAGAATTTCGCGACGATCGCGCCGCCTACTTGCGCCTTGTGATCGAGGAAATGCTTCCGCGCATTCGCGAGGAGAAGCTCGCCGAATTTTGCGACATCTTTTGCGAGCGCGGCTACTTCGACCATGACGACGCGAGAAAGCTCGCGGAGGCGGCGAACCTGCCGATGCGCCTGCATGTCGACCAGCTAACGAACAATGGTGGCGCGAAGCTCGCGGCGGAGATCGGTGCGTTTACCGCCGATCATCTCGAACAAACAGACGCGGATGGGATTCGCGCACTGTCGGAGCGCGGCGTGCAGCCGGTCCTGCTGCCTGGCTCCGTTTACGCGTTGGGTTCGAAAAAATATCCCGACGCGCGGGCGATGATCGCGGCCGGTCTGGCCCCGGTTCTGGCGACGGATTTCAATCCCGGCTCGTCGCCAAGTCCGTCGTTGCCGATGGCGATGTCGCTCGCCGTGACGCAAATGAAAATGTCGCCCGCGGAAACGATTGTGGCCGCCACGATCAACGCCGCCGCCAGTCTGCGACGTCAGGATGCGATTGGATCGCTCGAAGCCGGCAAGCTCGCGAATTTCATCGTGCTCGACGCGGCGGATCACCGCGAAATTGCCTATTGGTTTGGCGCCCCGGTGGTTCGTTCGGTTTTCGTTCGCGGCGAGGAAGTACGACCCGTCATTTGCGCCGCCGGGTGGACACCGTAACGTGGCGGTTCCCATGAAAGTCGAGATCGAAAAACAGGCAGATTCCACGTCCACTTTGCGGATTGAAGTGCCGTCGGAACGCGTCTCGAAGGAATGGGATGCAATCGCGGACAGTTTTGCGCGGCATGCGCGCGTTCCCGGTTATCGCCCGGGGAAGGCGCCACGGCGGGTGATCGAAGCGAAGTTCAAAAAGGAAATTCAGGACGAGCTAACGAGAAAGCTCGTCTCACAGAGTTATCGCGATGCGATTGCCGAGAAAAAATTGCGCGTCGTCTCGCTGACCAATCTGGAGGATGTCCAGATCGGTGACGACAAGACGATGCGTTTTCGCGCCACCGTTATCACCGCGCCGGAATTCGAATTGCCCGAATACAGAGGAATCAAGGTCCAATTGCCGCCGGCGGAAGTGACCGCGGAGGAGACGGACGCGGCGCTAGAGCGGTTGCGGGAACAGGCGGCCGATTTCGTCGAGGTCGAGCCGGCGCGTCCCGTGGCGATGGAAGATTTTGCCGTGATCGATTTCGAAGGGACCGTCGAGGGACAGCCGATTGCCGAGCAGGCGCCCGACGCGAGCAAGAATTTGCATGGCGGGAAAAAATTCTGGCTGCGTCTGGCCCCGGAGAATTTCCTCCCAAACTTTTGCGAGCAAATGGTCGGACAGGAAAAAGAAGAAACGCGGCTCGTGATCGTGACTTTCGAGGCGGATTTCCCGGTGAAAGAGCTGGCGGGCAAAAAAGCGGACTACGCGGTGACGTTACGCGAGATCAAAAAGAGAATCCTGCCCGAAATGAACGACGCTTTTGCCGACAAAATGGCCAAGGGGAAAACGCTCGAAGAATTACACCATCTCGTCGAACACGATCTCGAGCACGAAAAAGAGCATGCGCTGGAGCAGACGAAGGAAAATCAGATCGTGAAATTTTTGCAGGAACGCGCGCAGTTCGAATTGCCGCCTTCGCTCTTGCGCGGCGAAACGCGACGCGCGCTGGGCGAGCTGGTGCAGCGGAATCGCGAGCGAGGCGTTCCGGACGAGATGCTAAAGAGCAAGGAAAAGGAATTAATCGACGGCGCGGGCTCACTCGCGGCGCATCGGCTGAAAACGAACTTCATTTTGCATCGCATCGCGGAGGCGGAAAAGATCGAGGTAACGCCCGACGAGTTACGAGAAGCGATTCGCGAACAGGCCACCTACACCGGCACCACTTTCGAAAAACGGCAGAAGGAATTGGAGGAAAAAGACCAGTTGAATGGGCTCGCGGAAGAGATCCTGCTGGGTAAGACCCTTGCGTTCCTGAAGTCGAATGTTAGCGTCGAAGAGGTCGCTACGGGCTCGACGGAACCGGCGGCGGCGGAAGCAAAGTCATGACTGTTACGAACAAAAATCTCTCGCAAGGGGTGCTCGTGCCGATGGTGGTGGAGCAGACCGGCCGTGGCGAACGGAGCTACGATATTTACTCGCGGCTGTTGAAGGACCGGATTGTTTTCATCGGAACGCCGATCGACGATCACATCGCGAACCTTGTCATCGCGCAGATGCTTTTCCTGCAAATGGAAGACGGGAAGAAAGACATCAATCTTTACATTAATTCACCCGGTGGCTCGGTCTCGGCCGGTTTGGCCATTTACGACACGATGCAGTTTTTGACCTGCGACGTTACCACTTACTGCCTCGGGATGGCAGCGAGCATGGCGGCGGTTTTGCTTTGCGCCGGGACCAAAGGCAAGCGTTTCGCGTTGCCGAACTCGGACATTATGATCCACCAGGTTTCGGGCGGGGCACAGGGACAGGCCAGCGACATTGAGCGCACGGTGGAATACATGTTCAAGCTGAAGAAGCGCCTGATTCGCATCATTTCCCAGCACACCGGCCAGCCGGAGGACAAGGTGAAGCTCGATTCCGATCGCGATTACTATATGCTGGCGATGGAGGCGCGGGACTACGGGCTGGTCGACGAGGTGATCAAGTCACGCAAGGAAACAAACTTACTCAACGGCGTTTCCGCGGAAAAACTGGAGCGAAACGTGGCGGTGGCGGAGGCAGCGTTGCCGCGAAAGGTCGAGGAATAGAAGCTGCTTTTTAGGCCGGCGACGCCATGGCTCGCGCTTCCAACCTCACGATGTGCTCCTTCTGCGGGAAGAGCCACGCCGAGGTGCGCAAACTGATCGCCGGACCTGGCGTCTACATTTGCGATAGCTGCATTAACGTTTGCAAAAGCATCCTCGATAAGGAGCTGAACGAAGACGCGCGGCGACAATCGTCGACCATGCGCGTGCCGAAGCCGGCGGAAATCCGCCGCTCGCTCGATCAATACGTTATCGGCCAGGACGTGGCGAAGAAGACGCTGTCGGTCGCGGTGCACAACCATTTCAAGCGTGTGCTGCAAACGAACGCCCCGAGCGATTCCTCGGCTTTTCAACCGGATCCGTTCGCCGACGTGGAAATTGAGAAGAGCAATATTTTGCTCATCGGCCCCACCGGTTCGGGAAAGACGCTCCTCGCGAAAACGCTGGCGCGAATCCTCGATGTTCCATTCTGCATCGCTGACGCCACCACTCTGACGGAAGCGGGCTACGTCGGTGAAGACGTGGAGAACATTATTTTGCGGCTTCTCCAGAATGCCGACTACGATGTGAAGCGCGCCGAGATCGGGATCGTTTATATCGACGAGATCGATAAAATCGGCCGCAAAACAGACAATGTCTCGATCACGCGCGATGTCAGCGGCGAAGGGGTGCAGCAGGCGTTGCTGAAGATTTTAGAGGGAAGCACCTGCAACGTGCCGCCGCAGGGCGGGCGAAAACATCCGCACCAGGAATATATTCAGGTCAACACAGAGAAGATTCTTTTCATCTGTGGCGGCGCCTTCGTCGGGCTGGATAAAATTGTGCAGAAGCGGATCGGCAATCGGACCATGGGCTTCAGCAGCCCGACGCTCGATGTCGAAGCGGCGCAGGCGCGCGAAGCCATGCGCCATGTTGAGCCGGAAGATTTGCTCGCCTTCGGGATGATCCCGGAATTCATCGGCCGGTTGCCGGTGCTCGCCGCCCTGGATGCGCTGACCGAAGAAGAACTCGTGCAGATTTTGACCGAGACGAAGAACGCGATGGTGAAGCAATATACCAAACTCTTCGCCATGGAAGGTGTGCGCCTCAGCGTCACCAAGGACGCGCTCAAGGCACTCGCCGCTCAGGCAGTCACGAAAGGAACGGGCGCGCGGGCGCTGCGTTCGTTGCTCGAGCGCATCATGCTCGACATTATGTACGACGTGCCGAGTCGGGAAGACATCGCCGAGGTCACGATTAATCGCGCAGTGGTCGAAGGCAAAAAGCTCCCGCTCATTCGCAAGAAGCAGGACAAGGACGCCGCTTAGCCGCTTACGCTCGCGGCTGACTTGCAAAAGGCGTCGCGCCGTTAACTTGCGGCGTGCGAACCGTCGTTATCAATACCGGCACCGAGATTTTGCTCGGTGACGTGTTGAACACGCATCTCACTTTTATTGCCCAGGAGATTTTTCCGCTGGGCCTGCGGGTGGACGAACAGCGCACCGTGCCGGACGGCGACGCCATTCGCGCCGCGCTGCAGGATGTTCTTTCGAGTGCCGAGCTGATTTTCGTTACCGGCGGGCTCGGGCCGACGACAGACGACATCACGCGCGATCTCGTCGCCGAGCTTCTCTCTCTGCCGCTGGAGGAAGATGCGGAGGTGCGCGAGGCGATTCGAGCGCGCCTGGCGTGCCGCAAAATTCCAATGCCCGACCGGATCTGGCGGCAGGCGCAGGTGCCGCGCGGCGGCAAGGTTTTGCCGAACCACCATGGGACCGCGCCGGGGATTTATTTTTCACGGAACGTGAATCCCGCGGTCGCGTCGGCGCATCTCTTTCTTCTTCCGGGTCCGCCACGGGAATTGCGTCCCATGTTCGACGGATCGGTCCGGCCCATTCTCCAAAAGATCATGCCGGCTGCTTCGGGCCGGGAAATGCGCCGTTATCGCATGGCCAATGTGGGCGAATCAATCGTCGAGCACGCGATTGGGGAACAGTTGATGGCAATTCCCGATCTGGAGGTCGGTTACTGCGCGCGGCCAGGCGAAGTCGATTTGCGGTTGATTGGATCTGCCGAAGCCCTCGCCGCGGCCGATGAACTGGTGCAGGGCAAACTCGGCGACAAAATTTTCACGACTGACGATGAGACTCTGGCGGAAGTGCTGGTGCGCGAGCTTTCGCGGCGCAAGGAAATACTCGCGCTGGCGGAGTCATGTACCGGCGGATTTCTCGCGAATGAGATCACGAATGTCCCCGGCGCGTCGGCCGTTCTTTGGGGCGGGGGCGTGACCTACGCCGACGACGCGAAGCGTGTTCTCGCGCGAGTCGATCCTCACGTGATCGAAGAACATGGCGCCGTCAGCGAAGAAACCGCCCGTGCCATGGCCGACGGCGCGCGCACCCTTTCCGACGCGACCTACGCAATCGCCACGACCGGAATTGCTGGACCCGACGGCGGGTCGAAAGAAAAACCGGTCGGGACAGTTTTTGTCGCAATCGCTGCCGCCGGGCACGCGACCCAAGCGCAGAAACTTTTCCTGCCGACCGATCGCGTCACGTTCAAGCAAATGGTGGCGCAAAACGCCTTTGACCTGCTTCGCCGACGCCTTCGCGCGGTTTAGGATTGGACTTCGACCGGCGTGCCGACCTTCACGCGATCGTAAAACAACTTGGCCGCGTCGGAAGGCATTCGGATGCAACCGTGCGAAGCGGGATAGCCGGGCAGAATTCCGACATGCATCCCAACGCCTTCGTCGCTCAGCCGCATAAACCAGGTCATCGCGGCGCCTTGGAAATGGGTGCCGCTCGGGGCGACATCGATTTTCAAACTCACGCCGGCGCGGACGACGCGGCCGTAATTATCGATGTAGTCGCCGTAGAGGGTGGAATGGTGGTCGGCATCTTTTTCCTGAACGTGATAACTTCCCGCCGGTGTGGTGTGGCCGCGTTTGCCGGATGAAACCGGCGAGTCGATCACGATTTCATCGCCGACCATGAGGTAGGCTCGTTGTTTCGACAGCGAAACGATCACGTGGACCTGATCGGGCGAAACGCGAGCGAGCAAGGCGCGATTCGCCGCCAGCGGCGCCTGGCGCTTGATTAGGTCAACCGCGCTGCGCATCGGCTGAAGGCCGGTCGGAGGAACACGCCGTTGTGAGCCGAACTGTGCTTCAGCCGAGACGAGACAAAGCAAAAGCGCCGCGGCGAGAGAAAGGGCAAACTTCATGTGCCGCGGTAACTCCTGACGCGGTTGAGCCAGCCCGGGAGCCAACGCTCTTCACGACGCTCGGGTGGCGCATTGGCAACCCTGCGTTTGAGGACCACCTGCGCCGCATCGGCAAATCCGGTGCGAGCATCGTTCCCGCCTTTCATTTCCTCGAGCACCTGCAGTAGACCCCAGCCCTGGCCATGGTAGCGCTCGGTCGCGAGCGTTCCTTCACCTTTGAAATTCACATAATCGACCAGCGCGTAGCATCCCTGCGCGGTCGCGGCGACCCGGTCGAACTGCGTCGTGACCTCGGCGCGATGGGCGGTCGCCTCGAGCATTTTCGCCCGGGAC
>JBBSEO010000035.1:0-13480 GCA_038239645.1 Chthoniobacterales bacterium
ACGACCGCCCCATTGTCACCAGCCTGCAATTGATCGGTCCGCGCTTGAGCGAGGCGCAACTCTTGAACGCCGGCCGCCTGGTCGAAACCGAGCGGTCTAACTAAAAGTAGGTAGCGACTCAGGTAAAACTACAGGGTCGCAGTTTCGGGGCTGGCGCCGGCGCGGGTGGGTAAATCCGCTAACGAGCCATCGATAAAGGTGTGATGCCAGAGTTGAGTAGCGACCACGGCAACCAATCCCATTTCCACCGAGAGACGCGGAAGAGAGCCGGTGCGCATTTGACGGAAAGCTTTGCGCCAATGTTGGACGGCCGCGACATCGAAGTAGTCGGTCCGTCGAAGGGATTCTTCGCTGAGAAGTTGGCCGACGAAGGGCGGCTCCGGATCCATGTGGAAGCTATCGAGCGGCGCGCGAAAGATTACCTTGTGACGACGGGCAACTTCCTTCGGCAACCAACGCTCGGCGACCAGGCGCAGGAGATATTTGTCGCGGAGGCCGCGGAGCTTCCAGCGCGGTGCGAGTCGCGAAGTAAAATCGAAGACATCTTCATCGAGAAACGGATAACGGACTTCGACGGAGGAGTGCATCGCGACGCGATCGCCCTTGGCTTGAAGGAGTAAGCCGGCCAGGGTAACTCGAGCGCCGACCCACAAGCCGCGATTCAGTGGAGCCCACCTTTTCGCCCGTTCCAGGTTCATCCCAAGCGCGGCCCAAGGTTGATTCTGCTCAAGCACTTGCCTCATGGGAGGCGCGTAGAAAAGAAGCTTGGAAAGGCCGAGCATTCCGTAAGCTTCGACCCAGGCGTTCGGGCCGCCGACGGAAGCTTCCACATCGCGCCGAAACTCGCGCGGATACTGCGGGATGTGACTTAAACCGAGATAGGAGCGGACCGCCAGATCACTCAATCGTAGTCCACGAATTAGGTCAAGGTAACCGAGTAGCTTCGCGGCTTTGTACCAAGGATAACCGGCGAGCCACTCATCCGCTCCTTCGCCGGTGAGGACGACCTTTTGGCCATTGGCATGAACGCGCCTGGCTAACTGGAGTAAAGCCGCGCATGAGGTATCGATCACGGGCGACTCGGCAGCGTGAATTAGTTCCGGATAGGTCGCGAGTGCATCGCTCGCGCGAAATTCCTGCACGATCGGCGGCTTGGTGCCGATGTGTCGCGCGGACAAGCTGGCGGCACTTAGCTCGTCGAGGGAAGGATCATCTACTCTAATTGTGTAGGTGTTGATCGCCGGTCCCTTCAGCTTACAGGCCATCGCGACGATCATGCTCGAGTCGAGCCCGCCCGAAAGATAAGCGCCGACGGGGACATCGGCCCGGAGCCGCTTCTCCACTGCTCGAAGAAGCACTTGTTCGAACTCATCGACTAGCTGGCGCGGATCGCCCGTGACTTCGTCGCCTTCATCCGGGAAATCCATCTCCCAGTAGGTGCGTTCGTCGATGACTGGAGCGGCGCCGTTTTCGTGACCTGGCGTAATTTGCAAATAATGGCCGGGCCGCAGGAGCTGGATCCCTTCGAAACAGGTGATCGGTCCCGGCATGGCCGTGAAAGTAAAAATGTGGTCGATGCCGCGTCGGTCGGGTCGCGCGGGCACCATGCGAGAGGCGAGAATTGCTTTGATCTCGGAACCGAAAAGGAGCCAATCGCCCTGCCGCGACCAATATAGGGGCGCGATCCCGAAACGATCGCGTCCCAGGGTCAGCCGTTCCCGGCGCGCATCCCAGAGCGCGATCGCAAACTGGCCGCGCAAACGCTCGAACATCCCTTCCTGATGTTCCTCCCACAGGTGAGGAATGATTTCGGTGTCGCAGTGGGTCACGAAACGATGCCCGCGCGCCTGGAGCTCGGCGCGGCGTTCGACGTAATCGAACAGCTCACCGTTGAAGACAACCTGAACGGTGCGGTCTTCATTCGCGATCGGTTGCCGGCCATCGGCTAAGCCGACGATGCTGAGCCGGCGAGAAGCGAGCGCGAGGCCGGGACGTTCGAGATAGCCATCTTCGTCTGGTCCGCGGTGTATGATCGCTGCGGCCATTCTTCGGATGAGGTCATGAGGGACAGTCCGCCGGCCGACGAGATCAATGACGCCTGCAATTCCGCACATGACGGGTCCTATTTAGTTCAGACCATCGTGGACAGCGAATCCGATTTCCAAAATGAAGGATAGCTGGTCCAAAAGCAGCTCGAAGCGAATAGAACCATCCCTGTCTCGTCCAAATTGGCTCGCCTGCGACGGGTGGAGCGTGCCCCGATGACGCGCTGTTCTGGAAGATGAATTCGACACCTAGAAAAGCTTTCCCTCCGTTGCCTTTGGCGTCGGATTCGTTTACTTCCCCGGTGATCGAATTCTGCTTGTGCAGCCGTGGAGACTTCCGCGCGCGAGGCCGTTCTCTCATTTCGGGATAAAGTTACTTCACCTTGGAATCCATCAGCCCACTCCGCGCTCTCTCTTACCACCCATGAAGAAAGAGAGAATCGCCATCGTCGGAATCGGCTGTCGCTTTCCCGGCGGAGTGAACGACCCGGAAGCTTTCTGGAAATTGCTGATCGAAGGCCGCGATGCCGTCGCCGATGTGCCTTCCGATCGCTGGAACATCGACCGCTTTTACGATCCCGAGCCGGGCGTGATGGGGAAGTCTATTTCTCGTCGCGGCGGATTCGTCTCGGGCATCGATCAGTTCGATCCGCAATTTTTCGGCATCTCGTTACGAGAGGCGCCGTTTGTGGATCCGTTGCATCGACTTCTCCTCGAGACAACTTGGGAGGCCATTGAAGACGCAGGTGTTGTTCTGGACCTCGAGAAAGGCACCGACATCGGAGTGTTCGTCGGACTTTCGCACAGCGATTACCAGGGAATTCAGGATCGCAGTGGTATCGGCGCGCACACCTCCACCGGCACGGCGCACAGCATCGCCGCGAATCGAATTTCTTATTGCCTGAATTTGCGCGGCCCGAGTCTGTCGCTGGACACCGCCTGTTCGTCGGCGCTTACCGCGGTGCATTTGGCTTGCGAAAACATTTCCGCAGGTCGCTGCCAGGCCGCTGTCGCCGGCGGCGTCACAGTTCTGATTTCACCGGACGGCTTCATCGGATTTTCCCAAGCCGGGATGCTCTCGCCCGATGGCAAATGCAAGGCGTTCGACGCTTCCGCGAATGGGTTCGTCCGCAGCGAAGGCGCGGGCATGGTTCTGCTCAAACCTCTCTCCGCGGCGTTGGCCGACGGCGATCCTATCTACGCGGTGATCGCCGGCTCGGCCGCGAACCAGGATGGTCACACCAACGGAATTTCCCTCCCCAGCACCGAGGCGCAGACGCTTCTGGTGCGCGCCGCCTGTGCGGATGCTGGAGTAGATCCCGTGCAAATTGGATACGTCGAAGCGCACGGCACGGGCACGGCGGTAGGCGATCCGATCGAAGCGAACGCGCTGGCGAACGCCCTCTGCGGTGGGCGCACGGAAAAAGATGCCCTTGTGATCGGCTCGGCCAAAACGAATCTCGGTCACTTGGAAACCGCGGCTGGCGTAGCCGGGATGATCAAGGCCGCGCTCGTCCTAAAGCATCGGCTTATCCCACCGAACCTGCATTTTCACACACCCAATCCGAACGTCGACTTCGCAGCCTTGAAGCTGAGGGTGCCAACGAAAAGCGAACCGTTCCCGGCGACGGAGGGCGTGCGCATGGCTGGCATCAATTCGTTTGGGTTCGGAGGCGCTAATGCGCACGTGATTCTGGCGGAAGCGCCCGCTCAACCAAAGCCGACTCGTCTCGAAACAACAACGGACCGTTCCTGGCCTGTGATCCTTTCCGCCCGCTCGGAGGAAGCGTTGCGCGCGTCCGCGCTGGAATTGGGCACGTGGCTGGACGATCAGGTGAAGTTAAACGGTCAATCCGTCTCGCCGCAGCTCCCAGATCTGACCTACACGCTCGGGGCGCGCCGTAATCATCACTCTCACCGGCTCGCGTTGACCGCACACTCAGTCTCGGAATTAGCCCGGGAACTGGGTGCCTTCGCCGCGGGGCAAGCGGGACCGAAATTACGCACCGCATTCCGCCCGCGCTTGGAACAAGCGCCCCGCGTCGTCTTCGTCATGAGCGGCCAGGGTCCGCAATGGTGGGGCATGGGCCGCGAACTCATGCGGCACGAACCGGTTTTCCGTCGCACGATCGAGGCCTGTGCTGAAGCGATGCGGCCGTTTGCGCGGTTTTCACTCATGGAGGAACTCGCGCGCCCGGAAGCCGAGTCGCGCATCCAGCGTCCGGAGATTTCGCAGCCAGCTATTTTCGCGATGCAGATCGCGCTGGCAGAGCTTTGGAAATCCTGGGGCGTGCTGCCCGCTGCGATCGTGGGCCACAGCGTGGGCGAAGATGCGGCGGCTTGCGTCGCCGGAATTCTTACCTTGGAACAGGGGGCCGAGGTTATCATCCATCGCGGACGCTGCATGCAGGATCACGCACCGTCGGGCGGTGGAATGCTCGCCGTGGGCTTGAACGCCGACGAAGCAAACGCGGTCATCGCGCGGCATGATCGCAACGTCACCGTCGCTGCTTTCAACGCTCCGCGTTCGGTCACCCTTTCCGGTCTGCGAACTTCGCTCGACGCCATCGCCGCCGAACTGGAAGCAACAGGTGTTTTCGCCCGCTTCCTGCAAACAAGTCTGCCTTTCCATCACGCACTGATGCAGCCCGCAGCCGACGCGCTCTGCGAGGCGCTGGCCGGATTGTCGCCGCGGGCGGAAGCCGTGCCGTTTTTCAGCTCCGTAAGCGGTGAGCGAATCAATGGAACAATCTGCGACGCCGCGCACTGGGCAGAAGGCGTGCGCGAGCCGGTGGAATTTGCCAAGGCGATCGCCTCGCTCTCGGAGTTCGGCGCTGATATTTATTTGGAAATCGGCGCGCATCCGGCCTTGGTCCGTTCGATTCAGGAATGCCTCGCGGAGCGGAGCGACAAAGGCGCCGTGGTGTCCTCCACGCGGCGTGAGCGCGAGCACGAATCTTTGCTCGAAACCGCACTCGATCTTCACCTGGCTGGCGTGACGCTCAACTTTGCCGCGATTACGCCTTCGCGGCGATTGCTTTCGCTACCTTCATACCCTTGGGATAAGAGCCGCCAGTGGCACGAAGCGAGCGATTACCGCGAAGGTCGACTGGCTCCCGGTGGCCGCGGATTGCTCGATTCCAAACTGCCGCGCGCGACTCCGACTTGGGCCGCGCGGCTCGACAGCCGGCACATGGCTTTCCTCAAGGATCATCGGGTCGAAAACCTCATTGTTTTCCCCGCAGCGGGGTTCGTCGAGATGGTGCTCGAAGCGGGTGCGCAATGGTTCGAGGGCAAACCGTTTGTGGTCGAAGATTTCGAAATCCGCAAACCGCTCATCCTGCCCGACCCGCCATCCAGATTGCTCCTCGAGCTTTCCTACGAGCCGAACGAGCGCACTTTTACTATTCAGAGCCGATTCGAGAACGCAGCCGCCTGGTCGATCCATGTCGTCGGTTCGATGCGCGGCGAACGCACTGAATCAACCTTCGCGGCCTCCACTTGGGCCGCCGCCGGTTCCCGTCCGACATTAGAGAGCGTCGATCGCGACACTTTCTACAGTCAGATGAGTGATCTCGGGCTGCACTACGGCGAAGAGTTCCGGCCCGTTCACGATCTTTCAGCCAGCGCCGGACGTTCGGTGGGCCGAGTTTCCCTCACCAAGGCCGCCGCGCGGCGAGCGGGAAATTACTCCCTTCACCCGGTTCTTTTCGACGGTGCGCTGCAAATATTCCTCGCCGGTGCCGCGAAGCTGGAAGGGCTAACTCCGGGGCTACGGTTGCCGGTGCGATTCGCGCGGATTTTATTCCTGCGTTCACCCGGCGCCGCTGGCTGCGTGCGCACGGAAGTGTCGCAGGCTAACGACGAATTTTTCGAAGGCAGCATTGATTTGTACGATGAAGCCGGGACGCCCTGCGTCCGGGTTGATGGTTTCCGAGCGATCAGCGTGGAGGGCGCGCGTCGCACCGGGCGGACTGGCAAAGGTCGCGATCTTGTTTATCACGTTGGCTGGGAAAAAACCGCTGCCCTTGCTCGACGCACCAAGCCGGCTCCGGTGTCCCTGGCCCGGCTCCGGGAAGTGGCGAAAGAGCGATTGGATGAAGTCTTCGACCTGCGCGGACGCAGCGCGCTGCAAGCTGCGAGCACGGCGGGTGAGGAACTGACCACCGTCCAGGTTGCGCGGGGCCTTCGCGAAATGAGGGCCGCGGCCAGCCCGGAGGAAATTTTCACGCCGGACTCGCTTGGAGTCGCGGAAACAATGCGACCGGCGTTCAAGCAACTGATGACGAGCCTGGTGCAGAGCCAGCTTTTGGTTGAGGAAGGCGAAGGCTATCGGCCAACACCGGCATTTGTCATCGCCGCGGAAGACGCGGCGCGATTTTTCCGGGAGGGTATTGCGACCTATCCGGGCCATCTCCAGGAAGCTCTGCTTTCCTCGGCGATCTGCGCGGAGCTCGGCCCGATTCTGCGCGGTGAAAAGGACGCGGTCCAGGTTCTCTTTAACAGCGACGGGCCAGACCATATTGATCAATTCTATGGCGATGGCCTCGTCACCAGCCCCTGGCTCGCGGCCATCGCGGCTGCGGTTGAGGAAATGGCTCGCCACCTGCCTGAGGGGCGCGGCTTGCGCATCCTCGAGATCGGCGCAGGGACGGGCGGGCTTGCCTCGCAGGTGCTGCCGATGATCGAGCGGGGGCTACACTCCTACGTCTTTAGCGACTTGTCCGGTGTCTTCTTTCCCGCTGCGCGCCAAAAACTGGCGGCGTATCCCGAGGTCGAATACAAGACGTTCGATTTGGAAAAACCGGCCATCGAGCAGGACTTCGCGGCGGGCTCTTTCGATCTCATCGTCGGCACCAACGTGGTCCACGCGGTGAGCGATGTGCGCGTTGCCCTGCGTAACCTTCATCATCTTCTCGTGCCGGGCGGAAATTTGTTGTTCGTCGAAGTGGCATCTCCGCATCTGTGGTTAAACACCGTCTTTGGTTTAACCAGCGGCTGGTGGCGCTTCACCGATCGCGATCTGCGTCCCGCGCATCCGCTGCTCCAGCGTCCGCAATGGGAGGCTGCACTGCGCGAGTCGGGTTTCAGCGAGACTGCTTCCTTGCCTGGTTTGTTCCGTGCGCAGGGCGACGAGAGTCTCATCGGGCTGATGGCGCGCAAAGCGTGGATCGAGCCTAACGAGTCGACTGCGCTGGCCACGGCCGAAACGCCAGTTGAAAAATCGTGGCTCGTTTTTGCGGATGATTCCGGTCTTGGCGATCAACTCGTTAGGCAACTTCGCGCGAGCAATGTTCGTTGCCGAGTGGCTCGTCGCGGTCCTTCGTTTTCGACGCCCGCAAACGACACCTTCACTCTGCGCGCGGAAACGCCCGAGGACTGGAAACAGTTGTTCGAAACCTGCGCGGAAGAACCGCCAGAGCGGATCGTTTTCCTTTGGAGTTTGGACCAAAGCGAGCCGGCATCTGGCGAAGACACTAGCTTTTTCGGCACCGACGCTCTCTTGCACCTGACCCAGTCGCTCGACGCTTTCGGACCGACGGCGAAGGTGCGTCTCGACCTGATTACGCGCGGCGCGCAACCGGTGGGACGCGACCACGTGGTCACTACCGCTCAGGCGCCGGCGATCGGCCTGATGCGGGTCGCGGCTAACGAGTTTCCCAATCTCACTTGCCGCGGCGTTGACCTGCCATCTGCCGCTTCTTCAACCGACGCAGTCCTACTCTGGGATGAGCTGTGGCAAAGAGATTCCGAAACGGAAATAGCTTTCCGCGGTGAAGCTCGCTACGTCCGGCGTGTCCGGCGCGGGTTGGAACGCCGGGAAGAATTGCTCGATCCTTCAATCCCGCTGCGGCTCGAATCTCTCGAGCGCGGACTGCTCAGTTCGCTGCGCCTGGTTCCGTTTGCGCTCCCGTCGTGCGGCCCGGGCCAGGTAATAATCGAAGTAACAGCTGCCGGCATGAATTTCCGCGATGTGCTCAAAGCACTAGCGCTTTATCCCGCCGAGACAGCCGACGCCCGCATCTATGGCGACGAAGTAGCCGGCGTGGTCAAAGCCGTCGGCAGCGGCGTCACGAACTTAGCGCCGGGCGACCGCGTTTTCGGTCTCGCGGTCTTCGGCCTCGCGACACACGCGATGGCGCGCGGCGGTGATTTGCGCCGGATTCCGGACGGATTGTCCTTTGAAGAAGCGGCCACGTTGCCGGTAGTCTTCATGACTTCGTGGCACGCGTTAAAAACCGTGGCCCATCTCGAAGCGGGCGAGCGCGTGCTCATTCACGCTGGCGCCGGCGGCGTCGGGATGGCGGCAATCCAGATTGCGCATCATCTCGGCGCGGAAGTCATCGCGAGCGCGGGCAGCCCCGCGAAACGCGAGCTACTGCGGGTCCTCGGCGTGAAGCATGTGATCGATTCGCGTCGCGGCGATTTTGCTGAATCGGTCATGGAAATCACCGAAGGCAAAGGCGTCGACGTGGTCCTGAATGCACTCGCCGCCGAAGCGATTCCGATGGGGCTTTCGTGTCTCGCACCCTTTGGCCGTTTCGTCGAAATCGGGAAGCGCGACATTTATCAAAACACGCGCATTCCGCTCTGGCCGATGCGCAAGAACGCTTCGTTCCATGTCGTCGCGATGGACGCGATCTTCACCGGCGACGAAGTGCAAACGCGCCAGCTTCTCGGGAAGATTTGCGACTTGATCGAGCAGAACGCTTTACGTCCGCTGCAATTCCGGTCGTTCCCGGCTTGCCGCCTGGACGTTGCTTTTCGTTGGATGGCGCAGGGCAAACACACCGGCAAAGTGGTGGTGGCATTTCCCGAATCCTTTGTCGCGCGGCGTGGTGAGCCGTTAGCTCCAGGTTTCGCCGTCAAAGCGGACGGCGCGTATCTCATCACGGGAGCGTTCGGCGGCTTCGGCAAAGTGGTGGCTGAATGGCTGGCCGATCGCGGCGCACGCCATCTGGTGCTGACCAGTCGCAGCGGTCCCGCCACACCCGAAGCGGAAGAATTTATCGCCCAGCTGCGCGGACGCGGCGTGGAGGTGCAGATCGTGCGGGCCGACGCCGGATCGGCAGAAGATGTGACGCGGTTGCTCGGGGACATCGCCGCGGCCGGTCATCCGCTCAAAGGCGTGTTCCATCTCGCGATGGTAATCGACGACGCTCCGCTCGCCTCGCTCACGCGCGAACGGATGCGCGCCGTGCTCGCCCCAAAAGCGCAAGGCGCCTGGCTGCTACACCAAGGCACGCTTGGCCTGGAGCTCGATTGTTTTGTCATGTTCTCGTCGATCTCAGGCGTTTTTGGAAACCTCGCCCAAGGCAATTACGCTGCGGCCAATACATTTCTCGATGCGTTGGCGCATCATCGGCATGCGCTCGGCTTGCCGGCTCTCGCGGTCAACTGGGGCGCGCTCGGCGGTGAAGGATACATTGCTCGCAATGAACGCGTCGCAGAACATCTCAGTCGCCTCGGCCTGGCGCCGCTCACTCCGGAAGAGTTGATCCTCCTGCTGGAATCTTTTCTCTCCGCGGGCGCAACCCAGGCAATGGCGGCGCGGGTGGACTGGTCGAAATGGGGACAATCGTTCCGCGGCATCAAGGATTCACCGTTGCTGGAAAACGTCATCGTCGCAGGTGGCGAAGGAACTGAGAACGGGGGCGCGAAAGACAACTGGGCGCTTAAGATCAAAGACGCCGCACCGGAAGCACGCGAGGGCATCATCGGCGAGGCTGTGCGCGATGTCGTCGGCTCCGTCCTGCGGGTCAAACCGGAAACCTTGCGCGCCGATCAGCCGTTAACGGATCTTGGACTCGACTCGCTCATGGCGGTGGAGATAGAAAATTCCATCGAAGCCGCCGTTGGAGTGGCGTTGCCTCCGGCGAGCCTGATGCGGGCGCGCACTATCGGCCAGATCGTCGCTCTGATTTCCGAATCCCTCGGCGGCGCCGTGGAAGCCGAAGCGTCCGTCGCCATTACGCCAGTCGCTTCAACGGACACTGCGCACGCCGAAGCGGTGGATTTGGAAGCGCTCTCCGACGAAGACATCGACCGGCTGCTCGAAGGCGAACTTGGAGTGGAGAAAAGCGCGCGGGAAGCGCGTGTCTAACGACGTAGCATGTCCGACGACAAACGCGTCCGTCTGAAAGAATGGCTGGCGAGCGGCGAAGCCCGTCTCGAGCCGCTAACCTTTCCGCAACGGGAGCTTTGGGAAACGGCGCCGCTGCCAGTGACAGATGTCTCAAACCATATCTGCGCCACCATTCACACCCGCGGCGCCCTGACGGGGGCAGGCGCCGAAGCGGCTTTGCAAAAAGTCGTGGACCGGCAGGAAGTATTTCGCCTGTCATTTCTTCCAGGCAAGGATCAACCGGTGCAGATGATCCGAAGCACCGGGAAACCGGCTTTTACTCACCGCGAACTTCCGGCGGCGCAACGCGAGCCGGAAGCGCTCGAGGAAATGGTGCAGGAAGTTTTCCGCCGACCCTTCGATCTCCTGCGAGGTCCGCTCTATCGCGTGGAGATGTTCCGGCGCGCGGCGGACGATCACGTGCTCGTTTTCGCTATTCACCACGCGATTGCCGACGGATGGACGCTCGGCATTTTCTTTCAAGACCTGGTCGCCGCCTACATTAGCGCCATGCGAGGTGCGCCGACCGCCAATGCGCCGCCCGCTCTATCCTATTCGCAATGGGGCGCCGCGGAGCGCTCTTTCTGGCAGCCGGCGGAACTGGAACGGCGCGCCACCTATTGGAAATCTGCTCTCGCCGGAAGAAGCCGACTCTGGGATTCGCCGGCCCAGGAGCCAGCGTCGGGCAAACGCGAACGTTGGGTATCGCTCGTCTCGCCCGATCTCGGGCGCGCGGTGCGAGAACTCGCCCGGCAGAATGGCGCGACTCTTTTCAGCACGCTGCTTGCCGTTTTTCAGATCGCGCTTTCGCAGTGGACCGGCGAGGACGACATTCTGGTGGGGACTCCAGTAGCAAATCGAAGAACCAACTCGGTGCGCGAGACGATGGGTTCTTTCTCTAGCGTGGTGCCATTGCGCGGCCAGATCGAGCCGGAACGGACATTCCCGGAAACGCTGCGGGCGGTGCATCAAATGACAGTTGATTCCTTCGCTCACGCCATGCCCTTCGCCGAACTCGTGCGCGCCCTGGACGAGCCGGTCTCGCCGGGGCGAAATCCAATTTTTGAAATCCGTTTCGCGTTGCAAAACCATCCTGCGCCCGACGCAACCTTGCCCGGATTGTCGTTGCAATTTAAAACCCGCTCGACCGGAACGTCCCGGTTCGACCTCGGCTGCGAAATCAACGAGGAAGGCGACGGGTTAGAGGTCGCTTGGCTATTCCGGAAGGAGCTGTTTGGCATTGCTGAAATCCAGAAGCTGGGCGATTTATTCCATGCCGTCCTGAGCCACGTTTGTCGTTCACGGGAGGAGCGCATCGGCGCTATCCCGGCCCTCTCTTTGAGCAAAACATGAAAACATCATCCGAAACGACCGAGCAGCCGCATTGGGTTAGCCGTTCGGCTTATCAGATTGTTTCCATCCTCTTTCTCGCCAGCGAGCTTGCGTTGGCTGCGGTTTTGTATCGACAGGCGTCTTACTGGCTGGTGGCCGCGCTGGTTCTGCTCGTCGGCCATCTCATGCACGGCTCGCTCGTTGGTTTTCACGAGGCTTCGCACGGACTCCTTCAGCGCAATCGACGCTTCAACGAAGCGAACGGCGTCGTCTTAGGCATTCTCAGCTTCATGAGCTTCAGTCTCTACCGCGCAGCCCATCAAACGCATCACGCCAATCTCGGCACCGAGCGCGACGAAGAACTTTGGCCGTTCGTTCATCCGCACATGTCGCGCTGGAAAAGAGTCCTGGCCGCTTTTCTCGAACTCAGTGTCGGGCTGCTCTTCACGCCGTTTCTGTTTCAGCGCACGTTTTTCCGAAGCGGTTCGCCCATTCGGCAGAAGAAAGTGCGCCGACGAATTTGGAATGAAATCGTCATCATCGCGATCTTCTGGATTATTGCCCTCGCCGCGGTCACTTACTTTCAACTCGGGCGCTACTTCGTCTGGATGTATCTGGTCCCGGCGATTATCGCGGCGAACCTGCAGAGCTGGCGCAAGTACATCGAGCACGTCGGGCTCGACGGGAACACGATCAACAGTTCCACCCGCAGCATTATCGCGGAAGGCTGGGTGGGGCGGCTGGTCTCGTTCTCGCTGCTCCATGAACCGTTTCATGGCGTGCATCACAAACGCGCCGGACTATCGCACGCGGAGCTGCCGCAATACGCCGCCGACCTCCAGCCGGTTGCAGCGCAGGAACGCCCACCATTCCGTAGCTACAGCCACGCCTTGTCGGACCTGCTTCGTAATCTTCCCGACCCGCGCGTGGGCGCGCAGTGGCGCAATGCCGAGTCGCCGAGCGAATGGCCCGCGGCCAATGCGGTGCATTCCTAGCAGACGGCCCGCTCTCTGCTGGTGGAGAAAGTTCCGCCTCCCTCGCAACATGAAGACAAAAACCCTCGCCCCCGTCGCCGCATTCGCGCTGCTCGCGCTCACGCCGGCGCCCGCGGTCGAAGTCACCGAATTCGAAGGCACCGCGCACGGCTTTCCATCGATGCTCGACCCGAATGGAAAGAAAATCGCTGATGGCGAATTCATCCAGGAAGTCGACGATGGCCGACTTACGATCATCCTCAAATACCGGTTTAAACATGGCGGTCGCACCGAGGAAAAGGCGGTTTTCCGGCAAAAGCCCGAGCTCATCCAGGAAGAATGGTCGTGGCGCGAGCTGCGCGACGGCGAGGTCGTGCGGCAATACGCCGTCGATTTCAAAAACCAGAGTGCGACCGCGAAAAAACGTGAGAAGGGCGAGATGAAGGCTTGGTCCGACAAGATTGAAGTGAAGCCAGGGCAGACGTTTGCTGGTTATGGCTTCATCCTCGCCGTGCAGAAACTCCGCGGCCGCCTCGTCCACGGCGAAGCGTTCGAACTGGAAGGAGTTGGCTTCACTCCCCAACCAAAGGTTGTGAAGGTGAAGGTTACACACGTCGGCCTCGAGGAAATGGAGATGGCGGATCGGCGCCCGCAAGGCGACCACTTCTTCCTTCAGCCCCAAATTCCCGCGGTCGCCAAACTCTTCGTCAAGGTGCCCGACACCCACATTTGGCTAACCCAGCCACCGGCCGAGTTCCTTCGCTTCGAAGGGCCGCTGCTGGAACCCGGCGACCCGATTGTTCGAGTCGATCTTCTTTCGGGGACGGAAAGCGGTCCCGCCAAACCGGTCAAAAAGAACGACGAACCGGGTAAATCTGCAGAGTAATCTAACCTAACGAAAAGACGTGGATGGAGCCGGCAGACGGGTTCGAACCGACGACCTGCTGATTACAAATCAGCTGCTCTACCAACTGAGCTATACCGGCATTTTCCCTCGTAGATTA
>JBBSEO010000036.1:0-12848 GCA_038239645.1 Chthoniobacterales bacterium
GTGTGACGGCCGGAACATCCACTCTGCCGGAAACCGTTGCCGAAGTGGTGGCCCGGCTGGAAGCGATCGCCGCGAAAGGAACCGCGTGATGGCGAAGCGCTTTCACGCCATCTTGCGCGGCGATCCGGAAACGATTGATCAGTTGATCCGCCACGATCGCGGCTGGCCGCTCCGATGCGTTCTGATTATTCTTGTTGGCGCCGGCATCTACGGCAGCACGGTGGGCCTGTGGCGTTCACCTCTCCAGGCTGGCTTCACTGCGATCAAGTTTCCCTTGCTCGTCTTCCTCAACGGTGGTGGCAACGCCTTGCTCAACGGCATTCTTGCCCAGCTCATCGGTTCGGGTCTGTCCTTTCGCCAAACGACGAGCGCGCTTCTCACCAGCCTCGCGGTTGCGTCCTGTCTGCTCGCTGCCTTCGCCACCGTGACCCTTTTCGTTCTCGCGAACGCGCCTCCGCTTTCAGCTAAAAACGCGATCATCGGTCACAGCGTCATTCTCGTCGTCCACATCTTTTTCATCGCCTACGCCGGCACTCTGGCGAACTCGATTCTCCTTCGCTTTCTTAAATCGGTCACGACCGCGACCGTGGCGCGGCGGACCCTTTTGGGCTGGCTCGCGGGAAATTTTCTCCTCGGGAGCCAGCTCGCCTGGGTGTTGCGTCCTTTTGTCGGGAGCCCGCAGTTGGCGGTCGAATTCCTTCGCCCCGATCCCTTGCGCGGTAATTTCTACGAAGCGGTCGGGCGTGCGCTCCGGCATCTTTTTTTCTAACGATAAACATACAAACCCATGAATACTGAAGCATCCCATCCTCCACCATTGCCCACGGCGCCGGATCATCGCCGCCGCAGCGTGATCGAAGCGCTCCTGAAATCGCCCGCGCAAATCGCAGCCGAGCTTTGCCAGCCGGGTCTTAGCCGCCTGATCCTTTCACTCTGCGCGATTGGCCTGATTGGCTTCGCCCTTTACGGGGTGGTCGTGGGTAGTCTCAGTGGCGGTCAACAATTCTGGATCGCGCCGGTGAAAATTCTTCTTGGTCTCGGTCTCTCGGTCGGGATTTGTTTTCCAAGTCTCTATATTTTTACGGCGCTGGCGGGCGCCGATCTGCGCCCGATCGCGGTCGCGGGATCGCTTTTCGCCACCGTTGCCATGGCGGCGATGCTTCTGGTCGGTTTTGCGCCGGTGGCTTGGATTTTCTCGCAATCGACCGGCTCCATCGGGGTGGTGGCGTTTCTCCATTTTGCCTTTTGGGTCGTGGCATTGGGGTTCGGGATACGGATTGTGCGCGATCTCATCCGTCTCGCCGGTGGCCGGGATTCGACACATCTGCGGGTGTGGTGCGGCATCTTCCTTCTCGTCTCATTGCAGATGACGACGACCTTGCGTCCGATCATGGCGCCCTCGGATCATTTTTTCCCGACTGGGAAAAAGTTTTTCCTCGCGCAGTGGATGGAAACGATCGCGTCCGAGCCGGCCGGCCGCGACGACTGAGTTCGTCCTGCTTGGCCGTTAGCGAAGGCGGTGATATAATCCGGACGATGGCAGGCGATCGCTGGCTGCTCGCAAGAGGAGCCAGAGGAAAGTCCGAACACCAGACGGCGGCATGCCGCGTAGAAGACGCGGGCGCGTTGGGCGAAAGCCCGGTGCGACGGAAAGTGTCACAGAAAACAGACCGCCTGGTTCTTTGTAACGAGAATTAGGTAAGGGTGAAAAGGCGAGGTAAGAGCTCACCGCGCGCGAAGTGATTTGCGCGGCACGATAAACCCCATGCGGTGCAAGACAGAACAGAAACAGGGCAGCCGGTTCGTTACGTTTCGGGTATGTCGCACCACGACGAACGAAAGTTCGGCGGGTCTTCGCTTTGGCGAAGGAGATAAATGATCGCCCCGGTCGCGCAAGTGACCGGACAGAATTCGGCTTATCGCCATCGAAATGAAGGGCGCTTCGGAAACGAGGCGCCCTTCGCTTTTGCGCCGCCGACCGCGAGCGATTGCTCTTGGACGCGAGTGCGCGAGAGTCGCGGCCATGGAACGGAAGAATGCCTGGCAGATTCCCGTGGCCTGGCTGGTGCTATGCCTCGTCTGGAGTTCGACCTGGCTGGTGATCAAGATCGGGTTGCGCGATCTGCCGCCGATCTCATTCGTCGCGCTCCGATTCCTGATCGCGATGTTTGCGCTGATCATCGTTTCACTGGGCCGCGGGAGATTGTGGCCGACGAATCGTTACGATTATTTCGTCCTCGCCGTGACCGGGCTGCTCATGTTCACGGTCAATTACACCTTGTTGTTTTGGGGCGAGCTGCATGTTTCCTCGGGACTCGCGGCGGTTATCCAGACGTCCATTCCAATTTTTGGGATGCTCTGCGCGCACTGGATGTTGCCGGACGAACCGTTGCGTCGTCGGCAGGTTTCGGGAGCGCTCGTCGCGACGCTCGGCGTGGTGATGATTTGCTCGCGTCTTCTCAGTCTCAACGGCTGGCTCGCTTTTTTAGGCGGTCTCGGGATCACGGTGGGCGCGGCGAGTGCAGCTTATTCCAATGTCTGGCTGAAGGCGCGTCGCATCGCGCTTATTCCCGCAATGCTGGCTGCGTGGCAGATGCTTTTCGGAACGTTGCCGCTGCTCGTCGCCGGCTTCCTCGTCGATGGAAATCCCGTGCGATTTCATTGGACACGCTCCGCGATATTTTGCGTGTTCTATCTGGCGCTGATTGGTTCGTCGCTCACCTTCATCCTCCTCTACTGGTTGATGCCGCGAATGAGCGTGGCGCGTTTGCAGTCGATCTCGCTCATCACGCCCCCGGGAGCGATTTTCTTCGGCTGGGCGCTCGGGGGCGAACGCCTCTCCGGCTGGTCGCTTTTGGGCGCGGCCGCGGTGTTGCTCGGAGTGTGGCTGATTTTCCGTCCGGTCAAAGCAGAGACGGAAACATTGCTCGAGGAAGTGGCGGTGCCTTAAATCGAATCGCGAAAACCGAGACAATCATCGAGGCAACGCAGGAGATGGGTCACCGTTTGCTCGGTCTCGTCGCCCATATTGGAAAGACGGAAAGTCTCGCCTTTGATTTTGCCGTAACCACCGTCGATAACGAGATGATGGCGCTCGCGGAGAGCTTGCACCAGTTCAGCGACGTCGATCCCGCGAGTATTTTTCACGCACGTCAGCGTGACCGAACGGAAACCTTCTTCCGCGAAGAAATCGAAGCCGCGCGCGCGGACCCATTCGTGCACGAGGGCGTTCGTGCGGCGGTGGCGGGCGAAACGTTCGGCGAGGCCTTCGGCGAAAATTTCGCCAAGCTTGGACTCCAGGGCGTAGATGTGACCGATGCTCGGCGTCGTCGGCGTCATCCAGGTCTCCTGCTGTTTGGCGAACTCGAGAAAGTCGAAATAGAAGCCGCGGCTCTTTTGCTCGCTGGCGCATTCAAAGGCCTTCTTTGAAACACTGAAAAGGGAAAAGCCGGGGGGTAGAGCCAACGCCTTTTGCGAGCCGGTCAGCACGACGTCGAGGCCGAACGCGTCCATCGTTAGCGGCACGGCGGAGAAAGACGAAACCGTGTCAACGATGCTGACGACTTCGGGATATTTGGCCAGAGTGCAGCAGATCTCTGGCAGAGAATTCATAATACCGGTTGAGGTCTCGTTGTGGACGAGGGCGATGGAGTCGTATTTTCCCGTGGCGAGGGCGCGGTCAATTTCGCGGTGATCGATGTGCCTGCCCCATTCAACCTGGAGGGGATTCGCCTCTTTTCCGCAACGGCGGGCAACATCCAGCCATTTGTCAGAAAAAGCACCGCACATACAGCAAAGGACTCGGTTCCGCACCACGTTGCGGATGGCGGCTTCCATCACTCCCCAGGAAGATGAAGTGGAGAGAAAGACCGGACGCCGCGTGCCGAACAATTCCTGCAGGCGCGGATGGATCTCGCGATAAAGTTCGCGAAAGGCGCCGGTGCGATGCCCGATCGCTGGCCGGGCGAAGGCTGCGAGCGTCCTCGCCGAAATCTCGACCGGCCCGGGAATAAACAATTTGTCGTGCGTCGTCATACGCTCAGGTCGAGCGCAGGATACTACCTTACTTTTCGACTTTCTTGATGAAACTGACGTCGCCACTGCGCTCGATTCGCGCCAGCTGAATCTGAGCCGGGTCTTCGAGGCGTGCCGAGAGGCGCAGATCTTCCAGCAGATCGTTCTCGCTGAGTGAATTCTGTTTCATGCTGTCACGCATAAGTTGCCCGTCTTGGATCACGATCTGCGGGCCTCCTTTGATCAGCGCGCCGAAGAAATGCCAGCGGCAGGCGAGCCACCCGATGGCGCGGTGGACCAACACGACGACAAAGCCCGCGCCGATGGTGGCGAAGAAGGGCGAACTTCCGTTAATCGCCCGCGCCAGCATCGCGGCGACAATGACGAGGAAGATGGCGTCGAAAGCTGTTTTCCGGGCGAGGGAACGTTTGTGGCCCAGCCGGACGAAGACAAGGGTGGTGAAGAGAATGATGATTCCCCGGAGGGAGATTTGGGCAAAGGTGAGTTGCTTTGGTTCGAGGCCCAGACCGAGCAGGGCGGACACGCCCTCGTAAATCGAATTCATTCACCGACTGTTTCGGTTAGTCGCGAGGTCACGCGTGTATGCGATGAACATGGCCCGGCCCCTGACGGCAAACGTCGAGCTCCTTGCGCGAAGTCCTCGCGCGTGGCATAAGCGACCCGTTTCGCCATGTCCGACTCCTCCGATTCTACCGTTGAGCTCGAAGTGCAAAGCTTCTGGCTGCGTTATCGCTTTTTGATTTTGGGCGTCCTGGGCGCCCTCGTGATCGCGTCCCTGCTCATGGCCGGCTGGATTTTTTATCGCCAACAGCGGGACACGGCAGCCGCGCGCGCCCTGGCGACGGCGAAGAGCCCGGCCGATTTGCAAAAAGTCGTCGATCAATATGGGGACACGCCATCGGCGGCGAGCAGCTTACTGCTCCTGGCGGAAGCTCAGCGAAAGGACAAGAAATTCGCGGAGGGCAACACCACGCTGCAAACCTTCGCCAATAAATTTCCGAAAAGCCAGATGGTCAGCACGGCGAAGATGGCGATCGCGAACAATCTTCAGTCGCTGGGGAAAACGGATGAAGCGCTGGCGATGTTCCAGCAGGTGGCCTCGGCTTACGCGAACGACTTCAATGCGCCGTTCGCATTGCTGGCGCAGGCCCGACTGCTGGAGGAAAAAAAGCAGATCGAGGAAGCTCGTCGCGTCTGCGAGACTGTGATCGCGCAGTATCGCGACGCGGAATATCCGATGCTGGAAGCGCAGTCGATGTTGGCGTCCTTGAAACCAGCTACGCCGGCCAATTCGCCGTCGCCGGTCAAGCCAATACCGGGTGCGTCGCCCGCGATGACCCCTGCCGCCAGCCTCTCGCCCGCGAAGAAGCCGTAGCTCCTATCGCTTGGAGAATTGGAAGCGTTTGCGCGCGCCGGGCTGACCCGATTTCTTGCGCTCTTTCATCCGCGGATCGCGGCGGAGCAAACCTTCAGCCTTGAGCGTTGCGCGCAACTCGCCGTCGGCGCGCAAAAGCGCACGTGAGATCGCCAAACGAACCGCGCCGGCCTGTCCAGTCGGACCCCCGCCGGTGGCGTTTACGGAAATATCATACGCGCTGACCAGCTTCACCGTCTGCAAGGGTTGTAGCACCGTGTTTTGCAACGGCGCGGTGGGAAAATATTCTTCGAAAGTCTTGCCGTTGACGTCGATTTTGCCGCTCCCAGCCATCATGCGCACGCGTGCGACGGAGGTTTTGCGACGGCCGGTGGCGACGAATTCCTGTGCTTGAGCCATAAAATTAACGCAACTTGACCGCGGTGGGCTGCTGCGCGGCGTGAGGATGAACATCGCCGCGGTAGACTTTGAGTTTGCGATAAACGGCGCGACCGAGCCGATTATGCGGGATCATGCCGCGCACGGCGCGTTCGATCAAAAGCTCGGGGTGACGCTCGCGACGGGCGCGCAAGGTCTCGGTTTTGTGGCCGCCGACGAATCCGGAAAAGCTCATGTAGCTTTTCTGCTCTTCTTTTTTTCCGCTGACGCGTACTTTGTCCGCGTTAATCACGACGACAAAATCGCCGGTATCAACGTGGGGGGTGAAGATCGGTTTTTCTTTGCCGCGCAAGAGGTTCGCTGCCTTTTCCGCGATGTGGCCCAGGATCTGATCCTTGGCGTCGAGGATCCACCATTTGCGGTCTACGTCGGAGGCTTTAGCAGAAAACGTTTTCATCGGGCGCGGAAAAGAGCGGGGATACTACGGGCGGGTAGCCAAGTGTCAACCGCTCAAGCGGAGCGATAGGATCGAGCAATCGCCGGAATTCTCGCCCGCGGCGAAGGCGCGCGCCTAATGCTTGTCGCGCTGCGGCCGGCGAACCTTTTCCAGGATGGGTTGAACGTTGGGATCCGCCCTCAATATTCCGGCCCGCAACTTTTCCCGATATTCGCGCCGGGCCTCCATATATTTTTCGCGGGAGGCCGCAAGACCGGGATCGCGTAATGCAGCGTTGTGCGCGGACTCGAAGCGCGTGCGTTCTTCCTGGGACAAATCACTCACGGCAGCGGAAACGTGGGGCGCCTGCGATGGCGCTTGAACGGCATGGAGCACGGGAGATTGGGTCGGCGCCGCGATCACGGGAGGGGCCGACGCTGGCTGAAGAGGCATCTGTTCTCTGGGAGCAACGTCTTCGATTTCAGCAGGAGCAGGCTTGGGGCGGTTATTGATATTCGAGGCCCGGCTGCCTTGGTTGGCCTGGGTCTCCGGCCCAGCCTTCCCGCCTTGAGTTCTGGCGTTCCCTTGACCGCCCTCCTTCTGCGAGGCTCGAGCCTTCGTCTTCCCGCTCGCGGCCGTATCGTCCTTCTTACCGTGTTCACGTCGTGAACCCTTCTCGCGCGGGCTGTTCGACGGTAGGGTCTGGTTGCCTTGAACGATTCCGCCTCCCTGCGTAAGACGATTTGTCTGCGTAACCGCCGGTGGCACCACAGAAGGCTGCGTCCGATAAGGAGTGTAATGCTGCGGGATAGCGGCGCCTCTGAGGTATCCCGGGTAAACCGGTCGACCGCCCGGCGCGGTCCGCTCTGGATTGGCGGCTTGCTGTTTTCTGAGGTGTCGCCGGCCTACTGGGTAGTCCGAGCCCATGGTGTTGGCAGCCGTTAACACCAGCAGCACACCCATGGAGCATGCCAAAGCACCCCGAGAAACAGTTTTACGAATTGGATTCACGCGCGACCATTTAACCATTAAACCACAGCGGTTACCATCAGCAGATCAAGGCTTAAAGCAACCCTGAGCGTGACGTCCCTACCAGCACATTTAACCCCTTGGAAGGGGAAAGTTGCTCGAAGAAACCGTCGCTCGCCAATTGACCTTTGGACGCTAGATTGCGCCCCTCATGGCTGAAAAGACGGCAATCACGCCCACCCGGGAGGAGGATTTTCCCGAATGGTACCAGCAGGTCATTCGTGCGGCGGAAATGGCCGAGCCCAGCGATGTCCGCGGCTGCATGGTCATTCGTCCCTGGGGCTACGGAATCTGGGAGAACATGCAGCGACAACTCGACGCTATGTTCCGGGAGACCGGCCATCGCAATGCCTATTTCCCGCTCTTTATCCCGCTGAGCTACCTGCAGAAGGAGGCGGAGCACGTGGAAGGCTTCGCCAAGGAGTGCGCGGTGGTGACGCATCACCGGCTCGAGGTCGATTCCGAGGGGAAAATGCGGCCGGCGCCTTCCGCCGAACTAGCCGAACCGCTCGTCATCCGGCCGACGAGCGAGACGATCATTGGCGCGAGCTACGCCAAGTGGGTCCAGTCCTACCGCGACCTGCCCATCCTGATTAACCAATGGTGTAACGTGGTGCGCTGGGAAATGCGGCCCCGTATTTTTCTGCGCACGACCGAATTTCTCTGGCAGGAAGGCCACACCGTGCATGAGACCGAGGCGGAAGCGCGCGAGGAAACGCGCAAGATGTTGGAAGTTTACGCGACGTTCGTGCGAGATTACCTCGCGGTGCCGGTTTTCACCGGTGAGAAATCGGAAAGCGAGCGCTTCCCGGGCGCGGTCGAGACGCTCTGTCTCGAGGCGATGCTGCAGGATCGAAAGGCGATCCAGGCCGGAACATCGCACTTTCTCGGGCAGAATTTTTCCCGTGCGAGCGGCATTCAGTTCCAGACCCGCGACGGGAAACAGGAGTTCGGCTGGACGACGAGCTGGGGCATGAGCACGCGCCTGATCGGCACGATGATCATGGCGCACGCCGACGACGATGGCCTCATCCTGCCGCCGCGACTGGCGCCGACGCAAATCGTCATCATTCCGGTGACACCAAAGGAAGAGACGCGCGCGGCCGTGGTCGACGCGTGCACGCAACTGGCGGCCGATTTGCGCGCCACGCGTTTCGACGGCAAGCCGATCGAAGTCGAGATCGACCAGCGCGATCTCGGCGGCGGCGTCAAGAATTGGGAATGGATCAAGAAAGGCGTGCCGCTGCGAGTGGAGATCGGTCCGCGCGATTTGGAGAATGGAAAAGTGGCGGTCAGCCGTCGCGATCAACCGGTGAAAGCGAAGGAATTTCTGCCGCGGCCGGATTTTGTCGGCCGAGCGCCGGAGGTGCTCGATTCGATCCAGCGCAATCTGTTCGCGCGTGCGCTCGAATTCCAACAGGCGCATACTCGGACGATCGATTCGCGCGACGACTTCTACGCTTTCTTCACGCCCAAGAACACGGCCAAGCCGGAAGCGCACGGCGGGTTTGCCCTCGCTCACTGGAACGGATCGCGCGCGGTCGAGGAACAAATCAAGAACGATTTGAAAGTGACAATTCGCTGCGTGCCCTTCAACGATCCGGCCTCGCCGCCGGAGACAGGGCGATGCATTTTTACCGGCGAACCGAGCGCACGCCGGGTGGTTTGGGCGAAAGCTTACTGAGTGTTCCCGTTGACGGAGCGGGGGCGAGTGTCTTACCGTTATTTATGGCAAGCATGGGTTTGAAGCTCTACAGCCGGGAGTGGTGCTCCTGGTGCATCGATGCCAAAGAGTTTCTGACCGAGCGCGGTTACGACTTTACGGAAGTCGACGTCGGTATTGACCGGGATGCTTATCGCGAAATGGTCGCGGTCTCCGAGCAAACCTACGTGCCGACGCTGATTGCGGGCGATGAAGTGCTGGCGAATTTCGACACCGACCAATTGCAGAAATTTCTCAGCGCGCACCAAATCGCCCCGTAAATGTTATCCGGCCTGTTACTCACGCTCGGCGTGGCCGTGCTCAGCATCGCCCTGCGCAGTTATCACACTTCGTTCGCGCAGAAGGCCGGGGCAATTGGCATTCTGGTCGCTTCCTACCTCGCGCTATATTTCGTGACCGGCAGCGTGGCGTGGGGAATTGCCGGCGCCTTGAGCTGGCTCTTTTTGCCGTGGCTGGAAATTCTCACGCGCATTCGCAGCCTGCGTTTGCCGAAAGAAAAACGGTTGCGACCGAAGACGCCACCTTCCGCAACGCTTTTCCCGGCGCTCGATGACATCAGCCGGGAGATCGAGAACGAAGGTTTTACCCATGTCGATGATGCGGGCTGGGATTGGGACGACTACCGCCAGTTCTTCCGTCTTTATTACAAGGGGGACGACCGCGCGCAGGCGACCATTTGCCTGAACGAGCAGCACGATCTGTCGTTTTATTACCTCAGGATTTCCTCGCGCGGCCACGATGGCGTGATCTGGACGACTTGGAATTACCCGCTTTCCTACGGTCTGAAATTAACGCCGCAGTTTCGAATCAATCGGCAGCGGCCCGACGAAAATTTCTTCGAGCTTTACCAAAGTCACCGCAAGTTTCTGCGCGAGCACCAAATCGAGACGAATCAGTTAGAGGTCCTGGATGACGCGCGCATTCAGGCGGAGATCGAGAACGATCTTCGGTCGCAGATTGCGCACAACGTCACCGCCGGCGTGCTCACGCCGGCGAACGGCGAAGATGTGAAATATTCCTGGCGCGGGATGGTCTATCTCTGGTGCCAGTTCCTGCTCGATCTCGTCCGGCTTTAGGCGAGTAATCGTTAGACCTTCATGATCTCGGCTTCTTTGCGCCCGAGATGATCGTCGACCGATTTCACGAAACGGTCCGTTAATTTCTGCACCGCGTCTTCGAGGTCGCGCAGGCCATCCTCGGTCAGTTCGCCGCTCGTCTTCAATTTCTTCGCGTCATCCAGCGCGCTGCGTCGATTCGCCCGCACCCGCACCCGCGCTTCCTCCGCCATTTTGCTCAGCGAGCGAACCAGATCGCGGCGACGTTCTTCCGAAAGTTCCGGGATCGGCAGGCGGATGATTTTACCGTCGACCGCGGGCATGATGCCGATTTTTGACTCCTTCAGTGCCTTCTCGATGTCGCGCACCGTGCTGGCGTCGAATGGTTGCACCACGAGCAATCGCGGCTCGGGCGTGGTGATGAGCGCGAGCTGCTTGAGTTTCATGGCCGAGCCGTAGGCCTGCACGTCGACATTCTCGACCAACGCCGGCGACGCTTTGCCGGTCCGCACCGCCGCAAATTCGTGCACCATGTAGTCCACGCTCTTCTCCATCGTCATTTCCGCTTCCAAAAGAATGTCTTCGCTCGCCATGATGCTCGATCTTCGCGCTCGCGTGCCTCAATCGCAAACCAGTGTTCCGACATTCCGGCCGGTGACCGCTTCGCGGAAAATTCCCTCCTTGTTCGTGTCGAAAACCATGATCGGAATCTTGTTGTCCATGCAGAGGCTGAACGCGGTCGAATCCATCACTTGCAAACGGCGGCTCAACGCTTCCGCGTAGGTGATTTTTTCAAAGCGTTTGGCGTTGGGATTCGTCTTAGGATCCGAATCGTAAATCCCATCGACCTTCGTCGCCTTCATGATGATCTCGGCGTTGAGCTCGCTCGCCCGCAAAGCCGCTGTCGTGTCGGTGGAGAAGTAAGGGTTGCCCGTGCCCGCGGCGAAAATAACGACGCGGCCCAATTCCAGATGTCGAATGGCGCGCCCGCGGATGAATGGTTCGGCCACATTGTCCATTTCGATCGCGCTCTGAACGCGGCTTTCAACGCCGACCTGGGTGCAGGCGCTTTGCAGGGCAAGGGCGTTGATTACGGTCGCGAGCATCCCCATGTAATCAGCAGTGGTTCGATCCATCCCTCGATGCGCGGCGGAAAGGCCACGCCAGATATTCCCGCCGCCGATGACGACGCCGATCTGCACCCCGAGGTCGCTCACTTCCTTGATCCGTTCCGCAATCCCGCGCACGATTTCGGGCGAAATATTGTCTTTCGCGCCCGGTTCCCGTAACGCTTCGCCGCTCAATTTCAGAATAATGCGCTTGTAAGCCACCGCCGCTTTTTCCATCGCGCGCCAGATTCTGCGATGCAGCGCGGCTTGGAAAGAAAAACCTACTCGGCGATTCGCAGCGGACCCGGAAAGCCGCGGCAAAATTCGGCCGCACTCATTCGTCGCTTGCCGGCTAACTGCACTTCGGAGAGGGCGAGCGATCCGTCGCCCGCGCCGATCACGATTTCTCCGTCCACCTGCAGGACCGAACCGGGTCGACCGCTTTCGGGCAGGACACGCGCGCGGAATATCTTGAGCGTAAGCGGCGCTCCGCTTCCGGAAATAACGCGGGTGAACGCGCCCGGCCAGGGATCGTAAGCGCGCAGCCTGCGCTCGATTTCCGCCGCGCTCATTCGCCAATCGATCGAGGCATCCTCGCGCTCGAGCTTAGAGGCATAGGTTGCTTGCGCGTTGTCCTGCGGAATGCGTTCTGCGCCGCCGCTCTGCAATTGTTTCAACGCCTCAGCCAGCGCCGCCGGCGCAAGCTGCGCGAGTTTATCATGCAAGGTCCCGCCGGTCTCATCGGGCGCGATCGCGAGGGTGCGCATCAGGAGAATATCCCCCGTGTCCAGACCTGCATCCATGTGCATGACAGTGATTCCGGTTTCTTGCCCGCCACTGGCAATCGCGGCCTGGATCGGCGCCGCGCCGCGCCAGAGCGGCAGAAGAGAAGCGTGAAGATTCAGGCAGGCGATCTTCGGGACCTCGAGAAGCGCGCGCGGCAGAATCTGCCCGTAGGCCATGACGACAATGACGTCAGGGTGCCACCCGCGAATTTCCTCGACCGCTTCCTTGATTTTTGCCGGTTGCAAGATGGGAACGCCCGCGTTGGCGAGGGCTTCCTTGATCGGCGGCGCGGTTATTTTTTGGGCGCGGCCGACTGGTTTGTCCGGCTGAGTGACAACGCCCACGAGTTCGTGCGCGGGCGATTCCTGGAGAAGGCGGAGCGCCGGCACGCCGATTTCACCCGTGCCGATGAAGACGATGCGCATCCTCGCGCTACAGCGGCGAAATGGCGCGGCGCGGACGGCGGCGTGGAGACATCGCCTGCGCCATTATTTTCTCGCCCGCCGTAATTTCGCGCGAGCCCACCGATGACGCACAAGCGGTGCAGAGGTAGTCGTAGATTTCCTTGTCTGGCAACACTAACAGCAACCGCTCGCGCACCGGCATGGCGGCTTTGCACTTCTCGCAGTAAAGACTCGAAGCGGTAAAATTCTCAAACTGCTGCTGCGGCTGGCTCATCGATTTCAGAGTGCACACCGTCGTTCACGCTCGAGAGAATCTCGACTAAAACCTTTGAGGGCGGCTGGGTGGCGTCGATGCTCTTCACGCGATCTTTCGAGTAATATTCCAGGACCGGTTTCGAATCCTCGTCGTAAATCGACAGACGTCGCCGAATCACTTCCTCATTCGCGTCGTCGAGCCGGTTATCCTTTAAAGCTCTTTTCTTCAGCCGAGTAAAAAGGGTGTCGCGATCTGGGCAGGA
>JBBSEO010000037.1:0-12834 GCA_038239645.1 Chthoniobacterales bacterium
GCGATTCTTTTCTCTTGTCGCCGGAGCCGGCAAGAAATTCGGAACATTGTCCGACAGCGCGGCATGGCTCGCGCGCCTCGGCACGATCGTTGACCCGGCGAAAAAATATTCGCCGTTCACCACTCGAAGCGAGCTTCGCGCGCGAAGACCGACCTTGAAGTCACGCTCCCGCTGATGGCTCCCGATGGAATTGTGTCCATGCACGACACGACTTATCCCCAGTTTCCCGGAGTCTCTCGCGCCCTGGGCGAAGTGTTGGCCGGGGGAGAATGGCGTCTGATGGGCAACGTCGACAGTCTGACGTGGATCTGTCGCGTTCACGAAAGCTAACAACCTCGTTTGGCAAAAAGCGTTGCGCCTTTCCGCCGCGCGTCCTAGCCTTGGTTTCGCGATGGACGTGAGCGGGTCGATCAGTGCGATTCTGGGACAGAAAGCGAAAGACGTTTTTTCCATCGCGCCGGACGCGATGGTCTACGACGCCATCGTGATGATGGACGAACGGAACGTCGGCGCGCTGCTGGTTGTCGCCGCGGGCGAGTTGCGCGGCATTATTTCCGAACGCGATTATGCGCGACGAATTGTTCTGCGCGGGAGGCGTTCACGCGAGACGCGCGTCGATGAAATCATGTCGACCGATCTCACGACCGTGCCGCCGAACGAGCCGGTCGAACGCTGTCTGCGCATGATGACCGAAAAGCGCATTCGTCATTTGCCGGTGGTAGAAGGCGACCGCCTGGTTGGCGTGATTTCGATCGGCGACCTGGTCAAGCACGTTATTGCGAGCCAGAGCGCGACGATTGCGCATCTCGAGAACTACATTCAGGGCGGCTACAGTTAGTCGTTAAGCTGCCAGACCGTTTCCCCGTTCACGATCGTCCTTACGGCGCGGCCTTTTAGTTGCCAGCCGTCGAACGGTGTGTTGCCGGAGAGCGACTGAAACTTCGCGGCTTCGACTGTCCATTCGCGGTCCGGATCGATCAGGGTAACGTCGGCGACCGCGCCAGTCGTTAGAGTTCCGGCCGAAATGTTCAGCAATTTCGCCGGCTCGGCCGTGAACATCGCGATCAGGCGTGAAAGCGAGATCGCTTTCCTTTTGTGCACGAGAATGTCGAGGAAAAGACCAAGTTCCGTCTCCAAGCCGACGATGCCGAAGGGCGCCTTGTCGAACTCGACCTCTTTCTCAAAGGCGGCATGCGGCGCGTGATCGCTGCAGAGAATTGTCAGCGTGCCGTCGGCGATTCCTTCGATGATCGCATCGACATCGCGCTGACTCCGCAGCGGTGGATTCATTTTGGCGTTGGGATTGAAATCCTGAATCGCATCGTCGGTCAGGGCGAGGTGGTGCGGACAGACTTCCCCGGAAATTTTCACGCCCCGCGCGCGGGCTTCGCGAATCAACCGCACGCTGCCCGCGGCGCTGATGTGCTGACAGTGCACGTGATGATCGCAAAGTTCCGCGAGCAGAATATTTCGCGCGACGATCACCTCCTCGCCCGCGCTTGGCCAGCCCGGCAGCCCGAGCAGCGTGCTCCATTCCCCTTCGTGCACGACGCCGTTGCCCACCAGATTGTAATCCTGGCAATGATCGAGCACCGGCACATCAATCATGCGCGCGTATTCCACCGCGCGGCGCATCAATTCGTGATTTTGCACACATTTGCCATCGTCGGTGATCGCCACGACGCCGGTCTGTGCAAGCGAACCGATCGGGGCCAGCTCTTCGCCTTCCAGATTTTTCGAGATCGCTCCCGCCGGCAAGACATGCACACAGGCTGACTCGGCCGCGCGATCCTTGATCCACGTGACCGTGCTCGGATTGTCGGCGACGGGCGACGTATTGGGCATGCAGACAATGGTGGTGAATCCGCCGGCCGCCGCCGCGCGCGCACCACTCGCGATTGTTTCCTTATGCGAAAAACCGGGCTCGCGCAGATGAACGTGCAAATCGATCAGGCCGGGCGCGACGATTAATCCGCGCGCGTCAATTTCCTCCGCGGCCTTCGCCTGCGACGGAGCGGCGATCTTTCCCTCGGCAATAAATAAATCGCCCACTTCATCGCGATCATTCGCTGGATCGATGATGCGGCCGCCGCGCAGGACCATCATGGGGCGATTCCCCCGCAGAGATAAAGCACGGCCATGCGCACGGCGAGGCCGTTGGTCACCTGATCGAGGATCACGCTCTGCGCGCCATCCGCGAGTTCGCTGTCGATTTCGACGCCGCGGTTGACGGGGCCGGGGTGCATGATCAGACAGTCAGGCTTCAGTAATTTTGCGCGCTCTTTCGTTAACCCGAAGAGCCGAATGTATTCGCCCAGGCCGGGAAAATATTCTTTCCGTTGCCGCTCGTGCTGGATGCGAAGCAGATTCACCACGTCGACTTCCGGCAAAACCGCCTCGAGATCATGTGAGATGGTCACGCCCAGTTTCTCGAAAGCACGCGGGACCAGCGTGCTCGGGCCCACCAGCGTGACCCGGGCCCCAAGTTTCGTTAGCGCAAAAATATTCGAGCGCGCCACGCGACTGAAAAGAATGTCGCCCACAATCGCCACATGCAGTCCCTCGATGCGACCCTTGCGCGCGCGAATGGTGTAGGTGTCGAGCAGACCCTGCGTGGGATGTTCGTGCGCGCCGTCGCCGGCATTGATCACGCTCGAACGCACGCGCGTCGCGAGGAATTGCGCCGCGCCGGCCGAGCTATGGCGCAGGACGATAATATCGACGTGATTCGCCTCGAGGATCTTTGCCGTATCTTTCAGGGTCTCGCCTTTGGCCAGACTGGAGTTCGACGCCGAAATGTTGATCACGTCGGCGCTGAGGCGCAAGGCCGCGAGCTCGAACGAGGTCCGCGTCCGTGTGCTCGGTTCGATGAAAAAATTGACCAGGGTCTTGCCGCGGAGCGCCGGCACTTTTTTGATTTCCCGCGTCCCGACCTCTTTGAAAGCGTCGGCCGTTTCGAGAACGAAATTGATTTCATCCGCGGACAGTTCGTGCAGCCCGAGCAAATCCTTCCGCTTCCAGCGCGCACTCATCTTTCGGGCACGAGCCAGACGCCTTCGTCCGCTTGGTTTTCGCTCAATTGCAGCCGCACTCTTTCGCCCGGCGCGGTCGGAATATTCTTGCCGACGTAGTCGGCGCGGATGGGCAATTCGCGGTGACCGCGGTCGACCAAGACGGCGAGCTGAATTCTCGCGGGCCGCCCAAAGGAGGTGATCGCGTCCATGGCCGCGCGCACAGTGCGGCCAGTAAAAAGAACGTCGTCCACGATCACGACCGTTTTTTCTTCGAGCGGCAGCGGGAGGTTCGAGGGATGAACCAGCGGCAGCTCCGCGCGCGTGCCGACGTCATCACGGTGCATTGCGACATCGATCGTACCGAGCGGAATCGAGATTTTTTCGATCGACTGAATGATCTCGTGCAGCCGCCGGGCGATCTCGGTGCCGCGCAAGGGAATTCCCGCCAGCACGATCATTCCCAGCGCGGGATTGCGCTCGATAATTTCGTGCGCGATCCGCCGCAGTGCGCGGCGAATGGCGTCTCCGTCCATGACCTGGACGGGAGACTCGGTTTGTCGTTCGGTCTTGTTACTCATCTCTCCTTCGCGACCTCGCGGGATCGCATTAAAGGAACTAAAAAATCAGGCGTTCCTAGTGGCTGGTGTCCTTACCTCTCTTAAACGTTTTTGCCGCCAATTCGAGCGGTGTTTTACAATCCAATCAAGCAGCGCCTTTTCAAAACCGATGTCAGTGCCAGCCTTTTCGCTCTCGATCCATTTGTGCTTCAGGATCTCCTCGCGTTCCGCCAGAAACTCCTTGTAGAGCACGGAATTCCTAACGAACTGCGATTGGTCATCGGAATCCATCGGCGGAGTTGTAGCCATAAAACATCGGCGGCGTCAATACTCTCTATCAAACGTAGCAGCCGCCATACCTTCCAAACTAGGACGCAAAAGCGCGTCGCCAATTCAATTACGAGACCGGGGCAGCGACAGATGCCGAAACCTCACGAGCGATCCGGACGAACTCCTCGCTCACCGCCGAAGCGGCATTTTCCGCCACAATCGGGCGGCCGCGGTCACCCGCTTCACGAATCGCGATTTCCAGAGGGATCTGGCCGAGAAGAGGAACCCGCAGGCGTTTCGCCTCGCGTTCGCCGCCGCCGCTGCCGAAAATGTAATGCCGCTCCTTTTCGCCGGGAGCCGAGAAATAACTCATGTTCTCGATCAGCCCGAGCACGCGGACGTTGACCTTCTCGAACATCGTGGCCGCCTTCCGCGCGTCGATCAGCGCCACTTCCTGCGGCGTGGTGACAATGATCGCACCCGCCAGCGCGACCGTCTGCACGATGGTTAACTGAATGTCGCCGGTGCCGGGCGGAAGATCGAGGACGAGGAAATCGAGCTCGCCCCATTCCACCTGCCGGAGAAACTGCTGGGTGTAGCGCGTGACCATCGGCCCGCGCAAAATTGCCGGCGAAGAATCATCGAGGAGAAAACTCATCGACATTAATTTCAAGCCCTCGCGTTCGATCGGAATAATCCGGTTTTCGTCCGTGGCCGTGGGCTGTTCACGCACCCCGAACATCAGCCCGATGCTCGGCCCGTAAATGTCGCAGTCGCACAAGCCGACGCGCGCCCCGCTTTTCTGCCACGCGACCGCCAGATTCGCCGCCACGGTCGATTTCCCGACGCCGCCCTTTCCGCTGGCGATGGCGACGATGTGCCGCACGCCCGCAATCCGCGTCGGCCCGACACCGGAATTACCGACGGGCGTGGCCGCGGGCGCGTGAATATCGATCAGGATTTTCGGATCGCGCACCCCGATTTTCGCCAGCGCCGCTTCAGCCTCAGCTTTGATCGTGCGCGGAATCGCCGGCTCGTTCGTCGTTAGAACCAACTGCACGCGGGCCGACTCGTGCTCGACGGCAATCGCCTTCACCAGCCCGAACGAAACGATATCGCGGCTGAAGCCCGGATATTTTACGGTGCTGAGCGCGCTTCTGATTTCCTCTTCCGAGATTGCCATGGGAATGGGACGCTAAGCGCGCTTGCCGCCGTGTGCACGCTCGCGCGGCTAACGGGGCAGCGGCCGTTCGAGATTCGCGAGCGCGTAGGCCAGGACCGCGACGGTGGCGGAATTTTCCTGCAGCTCGCGCGGGGCGATCTTGTCCATCGTGTCGGCGGCGGTGTGGTGATAATTGAAATATGACCGGCCGTCCTGCATCGGGGAAAACGCAGGCACACCAGAATTCTCAAGCAAGGCGATGTCCGCGCCGACATGCTGGGCGGGGTTCAGCGAGCCGGCGCCGATTTCCTGCAGGACATGCGCGATCGGCTGGAGAAAGCCGCGCGCTTCCGGCTTTGTCTTGAAATTGATTCCGATCGGGTGACCAGCTCCGTTATCGCTTTCGATCGCGGCAAAATGGTTCGCAATATTGTTCTCGTTTTCCTTCGTGTAGGCGCGGCCACCGGCGCTGCCGTTTTCTTCCGCCATCCACGCGATGACGCGCAAGGTGCGCTTCGGTTTCAATTGCAATTTGTGGACGAGGTTGGCGGCCTCCATCGAAATCGCCACGCCCGCCCCGTCGTCAATCGCTCCCGTTCCGAGATCCCACGAATCAAGATGCCCGGAAATAACGACGACCTGCTCGGGATGCTCACTGCCTTTGAGGTCGCCGACTACACTCGCGCTCTCGACCTCCGGCAACGTCTGCGGCGTGAGAACGAGATGCATTTTCACCGGGCCGTCCTGTTCCAACGCCGCGACGAGATCGGAATCTTCCGCGGTGACCGCGCCTGCCGGAATTTTAGGGGCGTCGTCCGCATATTGCGTCAGGCCGGTGTGCGGGATTCGATAATCGGCGCCGCCAACCGACCGAATGAGACAGGCGACTGCGCCCTTACGCGCGGCCGCGCTGGGTCCTTCGGAACGATATTCCACGGCCTGACCATAGGCATCACCGCTGCGACCCTGCGCTGCCATCTGTTTGTCGAAGGCGTAGGTGAAGAGGACAATTTTCCCGTGAACTTTTTCGTCCGGGATGGCTTTGAGTTCCTCGAAATTCTTCACGGAAATCGTTTCCGCAGTCAGTCCCTCCGCCGGGGTCGCGACGCTCTCACCCAGCGCGCAGAGCACAATCTTCTGCGTTGTCCCCAAAGCCTGTCCGGCATAGCTAACTAATTCTGCCCGCTCTTCTCCCCGCACCCAGTGTGGCACCATGCATTTTGAGAAGTGCACCTCGCAACCAATCGCACGCAACTCCTGGCCGACATATTCCACGGCTTTCGCCGCCTGCGCGGACCCGGTGAGGCGCGGTCCGATATTGTTCGAAAGGTGGGCAACCTGCCGATAGCTGTAGTCGCTTTGCAACGCGGCGTCGCGAACGCGCCTCATGTTTGCGAGCGTTTCTTCGCTGAAGAGCGCCGGTGTCGCCGCTGGACTGGCGCTCGGAGTGGGAGCCGGCGAAGACTGCGCGGTCAGTCGAAGCGGCAGAGCACAAATCAACAAAGAGGCGGGGCCGAGAATCAGGAAACGAAACGGAAGTTGCATCCGCGGAAGATGCCGCATTTTCGACCGGCGTCGCCAATCGCTTTAATGCGCGCCCGGTTTCGCGGCAAAGCCCCAGGGGCGATTCGTCACTTCGACCGAAACGATATCGTGCGCATCGAAGGGCACAAAGGGATAGCCCCTCACCGCGACGACAAACGAGCAGTTCGCGATCGCGACCTCAGGAAAAGTTCGGCCACTGGCGAGATGCACCTGCGCGACATGCAGATCGGGACTGGTCTCCGGCTGATCGAGGAGCTGCTGCGTTAATCTCGGCGTGAGTTCATTCACCTCGGCTAACGCAAGGTAGAACAAATCGCGCACTCTGCACGCGCGAGATTAGCCGGGTCGACTAGCTGGTCCCGACGAGGATGATCGGGCCCTTTTTCGTCGGCGAACCGCCTTGATTCTCCACGCTGATGGCAAAGGCTTTGACCGCCTTCGTATCCTGCGTCGGTCGGAAACGAATTTCCGCCTGGCCCTTGTTGTCGACGTGGACAACGCCAGCGCTGACCGGCGCTTTGTGATTCGCGTCCACCGCCCAGAGTTGGTAATCGCGGCCGGATTGTGGCGCGGGTAGATTCGCGATCTTGATCAAGCCCGCCTGACGATCCGAGTGCCAGACCACGGTCGCTTGCGCGCCCTTCGGCCCGCCCGGCGTCGGCGCCAGAGAATAGAGGGTTGCGCCTGAGAAGGGTTCGCCTTTCCGCAACGCGTCCAGCTCAGCCTGCGTCGTCGCCCCGTTCTGGTTTGAAACTTCCAATTGACCGCGCGTGGCTTGGAGTTTGTCATTCGCAACTCGCAATTCCTCCTGCATCGTCCCGAGCGCCGCCGCACTCCGGCGGAAATTATCCCGGACGGCGAAAAGCTCGCGCCCAATCCGAGCGCGGTCGAGCAATAGCGCTCCGCAGGAGAGAGCGAGCAGGGCTGCGATTGCCCACGGCAACCATGAGCGTGAGGGCGCAATCCTCGACGTTTCACCAGCCTGCTGCTCAAGCGCAATTTGGCTCAAGACTTTGTCCCGCAGTCCAGGCGGAACAGCCCTGGCCGGCGCGGTTAGGGCAATGCTTGCCGCCGCATCCCGCAGCTCACGGACAAGATCACGCAGCTCCGCATTCGAGTGCATGTCGCGCTCGAACAGAGCAGCTTCGTCCGCGTCCAGCGCGCCGAACGCATAGAGCGAAGCCTGATCTTGTTGTGATTCGGAAATCATATTTTGCGCGCGCGTTCCCGCAGCTTCAGTAAGCCGCGGCGAATACGCGCTTTGATGGTGCCCAGAGGTTCGTTCAACCGACTGGCAATCTCGTGGTGGGTGAGATCGCCAAAAAATGCCATTTCGATTGCGTCGCGTTGCTCCTTCGGTAGTTCTGCCAGGATGGCGCGGACTGACGCGGCTTCCTCTTGTCGTTCCGCGGCTTCCGTCGCGTTTTCCGCCGTGGATGCATCGGACTTGTTTCCCAGTGAGAGTTCTTCGTCGGTCGAACCCCCGATAATGCGCAGGCGACGGCCCCGCGAGCGGAGCCGGTCAATGACACGGCTCCGGGTCAAAAGTGCGGCCCAACTGAAGACGCTGCTCTGCGCGGGATCATAGGATTCGGCCCGCCGCCAGATTTGCACAAAGACGTCCTGGAGCGCTTCCTCGGCGTCGTTGGTGTCGCCCAGCATCCGAAACGCGAGCGCGTAAAGCGGACCGTTCAGCCGGTCATAGAGCGCGACAAAAGCAGCCTGATCGTGCCGGGCGACGCGGCCGATGAAATCTCGATCAATCTCCTGTTCCGCTCGATGATCCATTACAAGTCAACAAGGCGGACACTGCCAGAGGGGCAGGCTAGAGCGCAAGATTAGACAATGAAAAACAACGTCGATCATTCCGGGGGAGGAAAACTTACGCAAAAAGAGACGCTTGTGACGTAGTCGCCGGCGTCGCCGTGTCGGGCGCTGGGACGCCCAGCCCCGCCTCCGCGGAACCGAGTTCCAAGTTCCCTTCAGCAGCTCCTCCATTCAGGCCGAACATTATTTCCTTCGCTCAGAACGCCAGCAAAGGCGGCTCCTTCCCAACGGAATCAACCCCGGAACAGCCCAGTAGTTAGCCTGGGTTAAGGTCGCGGCTGCCTCGCGGCAAGAGGCGCCGATAAATTTATTCCCATCCCGCCAAAACAAAACAGCCGAGCCCCTCGCGAGACCCGGCTGTTGTAAGTTGTTCTAGCTAACGACTAGCGGATTAGTAATCCATTCCGCCCATGCCGCCCATCCCACCCGGAGGCATTCCCGGAGCCTTGTCCTTCTCAGGAATCTCGGTCACGACTGCTTCGGTGGTGAGCAAGAGGCCGGAGATCGAAGCCGCGTTTTGCAGCGCGCTTCGCGTCACTTTGGTCGGATCGACGATGCCCGCTTTCACGAGATCGACGTATTCGCCCGTGGCGACATTGTAACCGTCATTGCCTTTACGGCTCTTCACTTCCTGGACGATGAGTGCGCCTTCGGCACCGGCGTTGTCCGCCAACTGCCGCAACGGCTCTTCGATCGCGCGACGCACGATCGCGACGCCGACCTTCTCATCACCCTCGAGGTTCTTCACGTTGTCGAGAGCCTTTTGGGCGCGAATCAGCGCGACACCGCCGCCCGGGACGATGCCTTCCTCCACTGCCGCCCGAGTCGCATGCAACGCGTCTTCCACGCGCGCTTTCTTCTCTTTCATCTCCGTCTCGGTCGCCGCGCCGACATTGATCACCGCCACGCCGCCGGCGAGTTTCGCCAGGCGTTCCTGGAGCTTCTCCCGATCATAGTCGCTCGTGGTCTCTTCAATCTGACGGCGAATCTGGCTCACTCGACCCTGAATATCATTCTGTTTGCCTTCGCCTTCGACGATTGTGGTGTTTTCCTTGTCGATCGTCACGCGCTTGGCTCGGCCAAGGTCTTCCAACTTCACGTTCTCGAGTTTGATCCCGAGATCCTCCGTGATGCAGCGTCCCCCGGTCAGCACTGCGATATCTTCCAGCATTGCCTTGCGACGATCGCCAAAGCCCGGCGCCTTCACCGCGCACACTTGCAGTGTGCCGCGCAGCTTGTTCACGACCAACGTCGCGAGCGCTTCGCCTTCGACGTCTTCTGCGATAATCAGAAGCGGACGACCAGCCTTCGCCACCTTTTCCAGCAGCGGAAGCATGTCCTTCAAGCTCGAGATTTTCTTCTCGTGGATGAGAAGATACGGATTGTCCAAAACGGTTTCCATCGCTTCCGCATTCGTCACGAAGTAAGGAGAAAGGTAACCTTTGTCGAACTGCATCCCTTCGACCACGTCGAGGGTGGTTTCGATCGATTTCGCTTCTTCCACCGTGATCGTTCCGTCTTTACCAACCTTGTCCATGGCGTCGGCAATGATCTCACCGATGGTCTTGTCCCAGTTCGCCGAAACAGTCGCGACTTGCGCGATCTCGGTCCGGTCACTGACCTTTTTCGAGATCTTCTTCAGCTCTTCCGTGATCGCTTCAACCGCTTTCGTGATCCCGCGCTGCAACGAAGTCGGGTTCGCACCCGCGGTCACGTTGCGCAGACCTTCACGGTAAATGGCTTCCGCCAGCACCGTGGCTGTGGTTGTCCCGTCACCGGCGATGTCCGAAGTCTTGGAGGCGACTTCGCGCACGAGCTGAGCACCCATATTTTCATACGGATCTTCCAGTTCGATTTCCTTTGCGACGGTCACACCGTCCTTGGTGATGGTCGGGCTACCGAATTTCTTATCGAGGATCACATTGCGACCGCTCGGTCCGAGCGTGGCCTTCACCGCTCGCGCCAGTTTCTCGACCCCGCGCAGCAAAGCATGCCGCGCGCTCTCATCAAATTGTAGTTGTTTAGCTGCCATATATCTTATTTTTCTTCGTCGTTAAATTACTGGGTTGGCTTAGCCGATGATCCCGAGGATGTCGTCCTCGCGCATGATCAGATAGCTCTCACCGTCGATCTTGATTTCCGTCCCGCCATACTTCGAGATCAAGACAGTATTTCCTTCCTTCACGGTGAAGTCGACTTTCTTGCCTTTATCGTCGATTTTGCCCGTGCCGAGAGCAACGACTTTGCCTTCCTGCGGCTTTTCCTTGGCGGTATCGGGGATGATAATTCCGCCCTTTTTCACTTCTTGCTCTTCGATTGGCTGCACAAGCACCCGATCTCCAAGCGGTCGAACTTTAACTGATGCCATAGATGTTGAACTACTCCTTGGGTTATCTGGTTACTACCGGCGTAGCTCGAAGGAGAAACGAGCTACGCCGATAAACTAAAACTTACTTCTTGTCGCCGTCGACGACTTCAAACTCGGCGTCGACTACGTCACCGTTGCCGGCGCGCGGCCCTGCACCTTCTTCCGCCCCGGAACGAGGCGGCGGTTCCGCCCCCGGCTGGGCGCCAGGTTGAGCTCCCGCGGCCGATGCCTGCTTATAAAGTTCCGCGCTGATTTCCTGGAACTTGTTCTGCAGTTCGTCATAGCTCTTCTTCATCGCGTCGGTGTCGTTGCGATTGATCGCGTCGCGCACCACAGCGATGGCGTCTTCGACCGACTTTTTCTTGTCGCCCGAGATCTTGTCGCCGAGATCCTTCAGCTGCTTCTCGCATTGATAAGCGAGGTTGTCAGCATTGTTCTTGATCTCGATCGCTTCCTTCGCCTTGCGGTCTTCTTCGGCGTGCAGCTCAGCTTCCTTCTGCATCTTCTCGACTTCGTCTTTCGAAAGCCCAGAGCTGCCAGTGATGGAAATCTTCTGCTCCTTCCCAGTTCCCAGATCCTTGGCCGAAACGTGGAGAATGCCGTTCGCGTCAATATCGAAGGTAACTTCGATTTGCGGAACGCCACGGGGGGCCGGCGGAATCCCATCGAGATGGAAAGTTCCGAGGTTCTTATTGTCACGCGAGAGCGGGCGCTCGCCCTGCAGCACCTTGATCTCCACCCCCGGTTGGTTGTCGCTGTAGGTCGAGAAGATCTGCGACTTACGCGTGGGGATGGTAGTATTCCGCGGGATCATCGGCGTGGCGACGCCCCCGGCGGTTTCAATTGCCAGCGTCAACGGCGTCACATCGAGCAGGAGGACATCCTTAACGTCGCCCTTGAGGACGCCGCCCTGGATGGCCGCGCCGACCGCGACGACTTCATCCGGATTTACGCCCTTGTGCGGTTCTTTTCCGATCAGGTTACGCGCCGTCTCGATTACCTTCGGCATGCGGGTCATGCCGCCGACGAGCACGAGCTCGTTTACATCGCGCTCGGAGAGTTTCGCATCCGCCAAGCAATCCTTCACCGGCTTGATCGTGCGCTCGAAAAGCGGATCGGTCAGTTGCTCCAGTTTACTTCTCGTTAATTTCTTCTGGATATGCTTCGGCCCGCTCGCATCGGCGGTAATAAAGGGAAGATTGATCTCATACTCCTGCGAGCTACTCAGAGCGATCTTGGCCTTCTCCGCTTCCTCCTTGATCCGCTGAATTGCATCGGGCTGTTTGGATAGGTCGATCCCTGAGTCCTTTTTGAACTCGTTCACAATCCAATCCATGATCATGTTATCCCAGTCGTCGCCGCCGAGGTGGGTGTCGCCGTTGGTCGCTTTGACTTCGAAAACGCCGTCCCCGATCTCCAGCACCGAGATATCGAAGGTACCACCGCCCAAGTCGTAGACGGCAATCTTTTCATCCTTCTTCTTATCCAGGCCGTAAGCTAACGACGCAGCCGTGGGCTCGTTAATAATTCGTAGCACTTCCAGGCCAGCGATCTTGCCCGCGTCCTTGGTCGCATTCCTTTGCGAGTCGTTGAAGTAGGCTGGCACAGTGATGACCGCCTGCGTGATCTTTTCCCCGAGCTTGGCTTCCGCGTCGCTCTTGAGCTTGGCCAAAATCATGGCCGAGATTTCCTGCGGGCTGAAAGCCTTGCGCTCGCCATTCACTTCGACCTGCACATGCGCGTCGCCATTCGCCGCTTTGACAATCTTGTAGGGAACGCGGTGCTCTTCCTCGCGCACCTCATCGTACTTGCGACCCATGAAGCGCTTAATTGAGAAGACGGTGTTGGCCGGGTTCGTGATCGCCTGGCGCTTCGCCGCCTGGCCAACCAGCCGTTCGCCGTTCTTGGTGAACGCGACGACCGATGGCGTCGTGCGCGCGCCTTCGCTGTTTTCCAAAACAACCGGGTCGCCGCCCTCCATCACCGACATACAGGAGTTGGTTGTCCCCAAATCAATACCTAAAACTTTTGCCATGTTAAAAAATAGAATCCTTCAGCAGAGCAATTAGCAGCACTTGTTCCACTAGTGAA
>JBBSEO010000038.1:0-12678 GCA_038239645.1 Chthoniobacterales bacterium
AGATAATCGTGCGGGCGCCACGCTCTGCCCGCATCGTAGCAGTGGTCAGCCCGGAAACGCCGGCGCCGATCACAGCCGCGAGGTGAGACATGGGCGACACGCTGCGCGGAGATGTTTAAATCGCCAGTAAAAAAGCAAAACGATGTCAGGTGTGGCCCGATCAGATCTTCATCGGCTCGGGCTTGCAACGAACTAGCGGCTTGACGATACTCGCCTCCTTGCCGAAGTAATACTGCGTCCCCCTGCGCGCGGCTTTTTTCCCGATATGCTATTTTTATTGTCTCGCCGCGGCCTCGTTGCCCTAGCCGTTTTCTTTTCCATCCAGACCGCTGCGATTCTCGCCGTTTCGGCGCAGACGCCGGCCGAAATTGAAGCGGCTCGCCGGCAGGGACCGCCGGTCATAAGGTCGATCGACGTTCAATATATTGGGCCGGTGACCATCGCGCGTGAGCGCGTGCTGGCGCAGCTGCGCACGAAGGTTGGGCGACCCTATTCGGATCTGATTGCCGAGGAGGACATTCGTTCCCTTTATGCGAGCGGCGCGGTCCAGAACGTCCGCATTTTTGGCGAGCCGCAGGGCGATGGGATTCGCGTCGTCGTTGCGATCGAAACGCGTTCGGTGCTAAAGGAAATTCAGTTGGATGGGGTCAGCCGGATCAGCGTAAGGAAGCTGCGAAAAAGCCTGGGCGTGAAATTGAATGCACGCGTGAACGAAGCCGACCTGGAAAAGGGTCGCCAAAAAATCATCGAGATTTACCAGGCGCACGGTTTCACCGACGTCACGGTTGATTTCCGGGTGGAACCGATCGATGCCGGGCGGGCGATTTCGCGCGCGGTTTACACCGTGGATGAGGGCACGCGTGGCGCGATTAATCTCGTACGCTTCGAAGGGAATAGTCACGTCTCGTCGAAAATCCTGCGCAAGCAGATGAAGACGAAGAGCAAGACAATCATTTCCTTCATCGATAAATCCGGCCGTCTCGATAATGCCCAGCTCCAGCAGGACATGGAAAGTATTCGTGAGTATTATCAGAACCACGGGTACGTGGATATGAACGTGCGCGAAGTTCGGAAAGAGCGGACGAGAAAGGGCGCGCTGCAACTGGTCGCCGTCATCGACGAAGGCCCCCAGTATCGTTTCGGCAAGATTGGGTTTACCGGATACAAAAACACGACCGAGCAGAAGTTGAAGGAGGTCGCCTTCCTCGCCGGAAAAGTGAAGGAAGGAACTGTCTACTCGCCAAAGGCGTTGAAGGATGCCGGGAAAGCGATCGCAGATAACTACGGCAGTGGCGGATACGTGGACCTGGAAATCGTTCCGCACAGCGTCCTTTCCTCGAAGGACGTCATCGACGTTAACTTTACGGTTGAAGAAGGGACGCGCTCGTTCGTGCAGCGTATCGTCATCACGGGGAATACCCGAACGAAGGACAAGGTGTTGCGGCGCGAAGTGCTGATCGCACCGGGCGACACCTTCAATACCGTGCGCGTCGAGACGAGTAAAAAACGCCTGGAAAATCTCGGTTATTTTTCACGGGTCGACACCTATCCGATAGAGTCCGGAGTCGAGGGACGGAAGGATCTCGCCATCCAGGTTGAAGAGAAGCGCACCGGTTCTTTAAATTTTGGCGGCGGCTTCAGCACCGTTGATAGCGTCGTCGGTTTCGCCGAGCTCACGCAGAGCAATTTCGATATCCTGAGTTGGCCGAACTTTACCGGAGCCGGCCAAAAATTCCGGGCCCGTCTGCAGATTGGAACGCAACGGCAGGACATCGAGCTAGCCCTAACCGAGCCCTGGTTCCTCGATCGTCCACTTTCTTTGGGTGGTTCGGCGTTCTACCACGAAGCCAATTACCTCAGCAGCATTTACGACCAACGGAATCTCGGGTTCTCGATCGAGGCGCGTAAAGCGCTCTTTCCATTCGTCTCCGCCTCCGTGGGCTATCGCTTGGAGAACTTTGACATTTTTAACGTCCAAGCCTCGGCGTCCCAGGCGATCAAGGATCAGGCCGGCAGCTCCACCAAAAGCCAGATCAGCTCGACGATTGTTTACGATCACCGCGATAATCCTTTCCTCACTCGCACCGGCGAGCGCATTTCTTTCACGACTTACATTGCCGGGGGATTTCTTGGGGGGACGGAACAAATTTATGGATTTGATGCCGAAGCTTCGAAGTATTTCCACCTTCCGTTCGACACGATTATTCTCCTGAACGCGGAGGTCGCGACCGTCGACAATTGGGGCAACGGTAACCAGGTGCGCATTTACGACCGCCTCTTCCTCGGCGGCTCGAACAACTTGCGCGGTTTCGACTTCCGCGAAGTTGGACCCAAGGACAACAAAGGCGAGCCGCTCGGCGGTAAGACCCTGGCCCGCGGGACGGTCGAATTCACTTTTCCGATTGTCGACAAAGCCCGTGGCGCTCTCTTTTATGACACCGGTATCCTCAACACCAACGCCTATGATTTTAGCGATGAGCATTGGGGCAGCGACGTGGGTATTGGTGTTCGCCTCGACCTGCCGATCGGGCCCCTCCGAGTCGACTATGGCATTCCGCTCCAGCGCGACGGCAACCGCAACAGCGGCAAGTTCAACTTCAACGTCGGCTATCAATTTTGAACGGAGAAATCCGTTGACGGTCTAACCCTGCTCGCTAAATCCCTATCCTCCTTATGAAAAAGCTTCTTACCATCGTGGCTGCCCTCGCCCTGCCGGCGGTCGGGTTCGCCCAAGGCACCCTTAAGGTTGCCACCATCGACATGAATCGTGCCTTCAAGGAATACGGCAAGACGAAGGACGCCGAGAAAAAAATCAACGAAGCCCGTGATGCGGCGAAGAAGGAATTCGACGAACGCGCCGACGCTTACAAGAAAGCGTTAGAAGACGTGAATAATCTGAACAAACAGCTCGACTCGCCTACGCTCAGTGCCGACGCCAAGACGCAGAAAGCAAAGGAACGCGACGACAAGATTAATAGCATCAAGAACATGGAACGGGAGATCAACGAGTTCCGCCAGACCCGCGAGAAACAGTTGTCCGATCAAGCCATGCGCATGCGTGAAGGCATTGTGACCGAGATCACAGGCATTGTCATGGATCGCGTGAAGAGCCAGAACATCGACTTTGTCTTCGACAAATCGGGCATGAGTCTGAACGGTGTGCCGCTGGTGATGTATGCTCGCGACAGTTTCGATTTCACCGGTGACATCGTGGCCGCTCTGAACAAGCCGGGTCGCGTCAGCACCTCGACCGACGCCAAGATTTCGACCACGGCTCCCGCCGACAACATGCCCGCGGCCGCTTCGCCCACAGTATCGCCGCGCAAGAAGTAAGTCTTCACTGAGTTTTTCCGAAAGCGCACGCCAGCTTATGTTGGCGTGCGTTTTTGTTTTATGGCCAGGCGTTTTTACCTTTCGGCTCTAAGTGCGCTGGTTTCGCTCACAGTTGTTCCGGCTCTCAGCGCCAGCAATGAGTGGTCGGCCATGCTCACGCGCGAGCCGCGGGGGAACTTTCCGGAACTCCGACCGGGTCGCGCAACTTTTGCCTTTGGTTGGAGCGGAATCACGGCGGGCCTTGCGGATGTTCGTTTCTCTCGCGCAGAGACGGGGATGGTGTCCCTGGAGGGAAAAGGAAGAACGATTGGTCTCGCGCGCGCCCTCTGGCGTTTCGACGTCGATTACAAGTCGGTGGCTCATGGTGACTCGTTGCGTCCGTCGCAGGTGCGCCAAAACGAAAACATCCGGGGCAAGGGCCGGTTAACTGAACTCGCCTTTGCCGAGAGCGGAGTGGTGCGCACGCGGATCGAAAATGATCGCGCGCCAAGCGCGAAGACGATTCCGGGAGAAGAATGGCACGATCTTTTTTCCGCGTTGCTTCATCTTCGCAGCCAGCCTTTGCGCAACGGCGACGTTTATCGTCTCGCGATTTATCCCGCCACGGCCGGGTATCTCGCCACCATTACTGTTCTTGGTCGCGACGAAATCGCGGTGCGCGCGGGTCATTACGCGGCGATCAAAATGGACCTGAAGGTCAAGCGGATCGGCAAGAAGGGCGCTCTCGAGCCTTACAAAAAATTGAAGCGCGCCACGGTCTGGGTCTCAGATGACAGCGACCGGATTCTCCTGCGTGTGGAAGGACAGATTTTGGTTGGCGCCGTTACCGCCGAATTGCAGTCCCTCAAATTCGACTAATCGCGGTCGTCCCGGTCCCGCCGCCAGCTGGGTTCTCGAATCCAAACTCCACGAACCGGGGGACCGGCCAGTGGTTGTTGGGGATAAGCGCGCCTGACCCCGGTGACCTGGGATCGCGGCAGGATCCCGAGCATGGACAACGTTTCGGAATCAAAGCGCCCCGTCGCTGGCAGGCCGAGGTTAGACTGGAACGCGCGCAGCGAAAAACCGAACGAGGAATCGAAAACGCCATTGACCGCACCGCGGTAAAATCCGCGACGCCGCAAGATGCTTTGCGCGCTGACAATCACACGCTGTTGGGATTGGAGCGGCGCACTTTCCAAAGGCGTTCCGACAAAAGCGTTGCCGTCCGAGGGCAGTGGGCGTGGCTGGTCGTAGTCGGGCGGGGGCGCCGCGGATCCGGGTGCTGGCCGAACAATCGCCGGAGTTGACGCTGTCTGCGGGACCGTCGCAACCGTTGGAGGAGGGGTGTTGCGAACTTCGCCTGACCGATGGGCACTTAACGCCGCGATGGTTTCGTTGTTTAGTTCACCTGTAACTTGCAGGCCGTTCCGAATTTGGAAACGCCGAACGGCCGCGACCGTGTCCGCACTTTTCTGGCCGTTGACCTCACCATAGTAAAAGCCCTGTTCTTTTAACGCCGCCTGCGCGTTTTGAAGTGCGGTGTCGGCCCGTGCCTGTGCGACCAGAAAGAGGCCCAGCCACGCGCTCAGAATAATTTCCTTCATCCCAGCGAAATTCGACGCCTGCCCCAGTCGCTTATTCATCACGATCAGCGCCGTGGAGCGCGCCCCGATAGGACAAAATACCATCCGCAATCGCTGCCGCCAGTCGTTCGCGATATGCCGGATCATTCAGATGCACGGCGTCCTCTTTGTTCGTCAGAAAACCCGTCTCGACCAGTGCCGCGGGCGAGCGCACATTTTCCAGCACGTAGAATTGCTCGCTTTTCGTTCCGCGGTTTGTCGCCTGGAGACGGCTGACACATTTTTCCTGAATGAATCCGGCGAGGCTCTGACTTTTCTCGTTTGGCTCCTCGCGCGCGACTTTAGCCAAAAATGGCAGCCAACTCGCGAGCGAGGGCCGGACACTGGGCTGGCGTCCAGCGAAGTAGGTTTCGACGCCGCTCGCGCCGCTGCGACTGCCCTCATTGCAGTGAATACTCACGAAGATCGCGCCCTGCGCGCGGTTCGTGATCGCGGCGCGATCAGCTAACGAGACATAGACATCGCCTGCCCGTGTCAGCTCCGTCCGGATGTTTTTCTCGTGTAACAGATGTTCCAGGCGATGCGCGAGATCGAGCGTCACATCTTTCTCCACCAAGGTGGCGCTAGTCGCGCCCGGATCCTGTCCGCCGTGACCGGCATCGATCACCACGGTCGAGAAAATATCATGGCGCGGCGCGGAGGCGGCCGTTGTTTCCTGGCGCAAGACAAAGCCAGGCTGTCGCAAAAGCAAAATGAACGAGGCTGCCATCAAAGCGAGGCCGAGCCATGACAGGGCGCGCATTCCCGAGCGACGCATCTTGGGCTACGAGGACGGAACGGCGCTGAGCTCTTTTCGCGAAAGCGGACGATATCGCACCGTCGACCTGCCACCACGTTCCAGAATCGCGGCGGTGACGACGCCGTTCCCGATTTTTTCCGCGCGCAGCGCACGCACTTCTCCTTGCGCCGGACTCTCTCCTTCTCCGATCTGGCCGACCGTCCAGGCATCAAGGGCGAGCGTGAGCGCGTCGCCGATTTTCCCTCGCTCGCTCCATCCCTGCCCAAGGAAAATCTGCATCCGCTCGGTCGTCGCTTTTGTGGGACCGATTGCCGCGAAACGTTCCTCCCGCGTCGGGACGATGATGGCACCGTCGTATTCCACCCGTAGAAACAAATCTTCCGCTGGCGTCGCGCCGACTTCCGCAAAGAGCAATCGAGCCAGGAACGGTGCGCCGTAAATCTGCTCGAAAGCATTTTTCATCACCGGACTGAGGGAGTAATAGGCGAGTCGCCGCAGGGAAACGTCCGCGGCGGAGCGGGTGAAACCTTCCATGCTGGCGAGCTCGATCGCGGTCATGCGCAACCGCTCGATGTCGCCGGGGTGACCGATCGCGCCGAGTCCAATGCGATCGTAAATCTCGAAAATCTTTTGCTCGCCCACGGTCAGCAAAATGATGCCGCCGGCAAAACTGAGCGCGACCAGCGCGCTGCCACTGGCGAGTTGAGTCTCGATATATTCGCGGCGATTCGCGATCGCCTCCACCCACCGATACGGCTCTTCGATCATGCGACGCGTTTCTGGAAGAGTTCCGCGATTTTTTCGTCGGAGAGAGTGATCGTGCCCTCGGCCGAGACGATCTTGATCATCGGAAAAATCTTGGCGTGGCGATCAATGCCGCCCGTTGCCGTATCGGCTTCGGCGGCAGTATCGAGTGCCCGCAGAGCGATGACGACGGCGTCGTCCCGCTTTAGTTTTTGCAGAGGTTTTTTCCCCCAGGTGTTTTCGAAATAGAGGACGCCACGCACCGCGGGCGACCCCGAGCCGGTCGCGGCGAAATCGGCCGCTTCGAATTGCGCGCCCATTGCGTCATAAAAATACAGGCGCGCGGAGGGCGTCGCTTTTGGATCGTAGGTCGCAAAGATCGGGACGACAACGCCGATACCCTGAAGCGCCATCCCAAAATTATCGCGTAACAATTTCGAGAGTGCGCGCACCTTGCCGTCCACGCTCATCTCCTGGAGTTGTGTCCGTCGGAAATATTGGAAGGAATGCTCCAGCACGCGCGCCATTTCCCACGCCGTCGCCGGCACGCCGGCGATCGCCATGATCGAGTGACGATCGATCTCCAGTACTTTATCGGCGCGATCGTAGACCACCGTGTTCCCCGCGGTTGCCCGCCGATCACCCGCGACCATGACGCCTTCGGAAAATTTGAAGGCGAGAATGGTGGTCGATTCCGTCGGAGTGAAATGAGTCGAGTTGACCATCGCCGGTGCCGTCGGGGGGACGAGGAGTCCGTGCCGTCGCAGGAGCGAGGGAAAATCTGCGCCGCCCGCATCGGCGTCGAGCAGCCGCACGTCCATTATTCGCCGGTCCGCTGGCGGTAACGCTTTGACTGTTCCGGATCAACCTTGCGCATCTTTTTTAAAAGGTCGCGCGTGTCCGGCCGCGAAACATCGGGCGAGCGCGGCCCATCACCGTCGCCCTGTTTCGGCCCCCATGGCACCGGTTCCACCGGTTTTTGAATGCGCTCTGGCATCGACTGAAAAATTTACGGCGACGTGCCGCAAATCGCAAACGCGCGGCCTACTTCAAGATTTCGAGATAAGTCCGCGCGACTGTTCGCCCCGACGCGGGATCGACCGCTTCCACCCGCATCTGTTTCAAATACCAGCGGTTCTCGATTTTCTGGGCGGAGACAACTTCGAAACGCCGCATCAATTTCCCCGTGCGAGCAAAACCCTCCATGCGCATCAGCGCGCCACTGTCCTTGTCCACCCAAAGCGTGATGCCGCCGTACTGCGAATCGTTCGGCGGCGCGGTTAACTGCATTTTCCAGCAGTTACGCGTCCGGATGAAATCGGCACCGACGATCCGCGCGTTCGGCCAATAGAGAAACTTCAGCGCCAAGTCTTCGAAGGTGATGGCGGTGCCGCGGACTTTGTCGTCCAATCGGTTGCCGGTGACTTTTTCGGTGCCGCGGCGCGAAATTTCCTCCAGGCGCGCGTCGTTCGCTCCGAGTTTCAATTGCAGCGTCTCCTCCGGGTTTGAGAAAAGATAGCGCACGATTGGCCCCTCCTGCACAAGATGGAAGGGGACAACCTGTGCGTCCTGTCGCAGTTGGCCCTGCAAGTCGATTTGCTGCGCGGATTGCTGCAGGCGAACCTGGGCGAGGACTTGCTGCGCGTCCGGGTAATTTTGCCCGCGCGCCGGAAGAAGCAGAAGCGCGAAGGCCGCCAACAGCACCGCTGCTTGTTTCGCTGGCCGCCTGCTTCTATCCTCGCTGCGCCGCCTGCGCCCGGGAAGATGGACGAAAGGATTTTTCATTTGATTAACGAAGGATGGACGAATTCTGTCTTCGACTTGTTCATGCCCGTGATTAGTCGCGCGGATATTTGGATCCCATTCTTCATCGCGGCGGGCCTGGCCCTGTGCATTTTCGACGGGTTCCGGGGACGTGCCTTTGTCCTTTGCACCCTGGTGGCGCTCGGTCTTTCCAATCTTGTCATCGAGCCGCTCAAGGATGCCATCGGTCGCCCACGACCGAAGCAGGTGCAAACGGCTCGCATGCTCGAGCTGGTCAAAACGCGTCCGATGCTCCTGACGATTTTTCATCGACCGATCGTGCGCTTTTCCACTCCGGAAGAGCGCGCGCGTTCCGGGGCGTCGTTTCCTTCCGGCCATACCAATAACAACGTAGTCATCGCGATCTGCGCGATGCTCTTCTATCGGCGCTTTGGAAAATTTTACATGCCCGTCGCGTTCGCGGTCATGTATTCGCGCATCTATCTTGCGGCACATTGGCCGAGCGATGTTTTGGCAACAATGTTCCTCGCCACTGGTGAAACATTACTCGTGTTGGCTCTCTGCGAATCGGCCTGGCGAATGATCGTGCCGCGCTGGCCGGCCTTGGCCGCCCAACACCCAAGCCTCTGGGCCGCGTCGGTATGAAAATAGAACGCGCCGTCTGGCTTTTCGTCATTGCCCTTACTCTTTTGCGCCTGGGTTTGCTCGCGACGAGTGACCTCGAGTTTGACGAGGCTCATTACTGGATGTGGTCGGAGCGTCTTGCCCCCGCCTACTTCAGCAAAGGACCGGGCGTGGCTTTCGCGATGCGCGCCAGCACCGCGGTCTTTGGCGCCACCGAATTCGGAGTGCGCTTTTTCAGCCCGGTCCTCGCGGCTGGCACCAGCCTGCTTTTATTTTATCTCGGGCGGCGCCTTTTCGATTCGCGGGTCGGTTTGTGGACGGTGATTGGTTTGAACGCGGTTCCAATTTTTAACATTGGCTCCTTCCTTCTCACCATCGATCCGCTTTCCATTTTCTTCTGGGTCGCAGCCATGTTCGCGTTTTGGTGCGCGCTGGAGCGCAGTCCTCAGTTTTCCTGGTTCTGGCCTTTGACTGGCCTGCTCATCGGTCTCGGGTTTCTCTGCAAATACACCAACGCCCTCGAGCTTTGTTCGATTGTGGCGGTGCTGATTCTGCTGCCACGGCTTCGTCTCGAGTTTCGGCGGGCTGGTTTCTACCTGTTGCTCGTGGTTTTTCTGGCTTGTTGCATTCCGCCGTGGCGCTGGAATCAATCCCACGCCTGGGCCACGATTTCACATCTGGGAGCGCGCGGTGGGGTCGATAACGGATTCGGCGTTCACCCTCTCGAGTTGCTCGCCTTTCTCGGGGAACATTTTTTGGTTTATTCCCCGCTTCTTTTCGCCGGCGTCGTTTTCGCGGTCATCGCGCTGTGGCGCCGTTCCCAAACGCAGCCACGCCGTCTTTTCCTGATGTGGTTCGGTCTGCCGGTATTCGCTTTCTATTTTCTCCTTTCGATCAACAAGGCGGCGGCGCCAAATTGGGACGCGCTCGCTTTTCCGGCTTTCGGTTTGCTCGCCGTCGTTTTTTGGAAGGAGCGCCTGGCAACAAATAGCGCCTGGCGTTTCGCTGCGGTAGCGGCTTTCCCCGTCGCCTTGCTCATGACCATGCCGGCGCTGAACACGGATCTCTTGCGGTCCGTCGGCATCCCGCTCAACCGCCGTGATCCGGCCGATCGCATGCGCGGGTGGAAAAGTGCCACCGCGGCCTTGGAACAGGTCCGGCGCGATTGGGAGGCGCAGACACACGAGAAATTGTTTCTCATCGGCGACGAACGCGGTCGCACTTCGGAGATCGCCTTCTATCTCCGCGACAAGCGACTGGAAGGCCCGGGGCATCCGCCATGTTATCTGGTCGAGTCGCAGGACATCTCGAACCAATTCTCTTTCTGGCCGCGCTATGACGAATTCGTCGATCGAAAAGATACCGCGGCGCAGGACCAATCCTACACCGAGGAAGCCGGCGTCAATCTCTTCACCGGCCGGAGCGCCCTTTACGTGCAGGATGGCGACCGCGCGCACGTTCCGCACAATATCACCGCCGCTTTCGCGAGCGTCGATTGCGTTGCGGAGATCGAAGTGAAGCGTTTTGGTCAACCGATGCGCCATTGGGCAATTTTTCTTTGCCGAAAATATCGGACGCTGCCGTTATGACGAAAATTTCGGTCGTGGTGCCGCTCTACAACGAGGAGGACAACGTTGCCATCCTGCAGCGTGAACTCACCACCGCGCTGGCTGGTCTGGATTACGAGATCCTCTTCGTCGATGACGGATCGCGCGATCAAACGATCGCTCACATCGCGACCGATCCCCGCGTCCGCGTGCTGGCCTTCGAGAAGAACGCCGGTCAGAGCGCCGCGATCTACGCCGGCCTGCATGCTGTCCGCGGCGACGTCGCCGTCTTGCTCGATGGCGATCTCCAGAACGATCCGGCGGATATTCCGCGGGTCCTCGCGGAGATCGAGCGCGGTGCCGATCTTGTTTGCGGTTATCGCGCGAAACGCAAGGACACCGTAACGAAACGCATCACGAGTCGCGTCGCCAATTTCGTGCGCAGCCGCTTCACGCGCGACGGCGTGCGGGACACCGGGTGCAGCTTGAAAGCGATGCGCCGGGAATGCATCGGCGCCCTCGTTCCCTTCAAGGGCATGCACCGTTTTATCCCCGCCCTGGTCAAAGGCGCCGGCTTTTCCCTCGTGGAAATTCCGGTCAATCACCGGCCGCGCCAATTCGGGGTGAGCAAGTATGGGCTGGGGAATCGCGCCCTCCGCGCCACCGTGGATATGTTTGGGGTTCGCTGGCTGCTTTCGCGCCAATTGCGTTACCGTCTTCGCGCGTAATTCGCACGGTAGATCCGTCCAAATCTGCCTTGTCATTCGAAACAGCGGCAGTTAGCTTCCGCTCCCCACTCGTCATGGCCCTCGCCGATCTTCTTTCTGCCGATCAAATTGTGCCTGAAATGCAGGCGACAGAACGCTGGGCGGCGATCGTGGAACTGACCGATCTGCTGGTGCAGCGCGGAAAAATTCCCACCGGTGATCGCGACACCATTCTGGCCGCACTCAAACAGCGCGAGGAGACGATGAGCACCGGCATCGGGTTTGGCATCGCCATTCCGCATTGCTCGGCCGACTGCCTCCAGAATGTCGTGGCGGCTTTCGGTCGCTCGAGCCAAGGGATCGAGTTCGACGCCCTCGACAATGCGCCGGTCAAGTTCGTCGTCCTTTTCGTCGTACCGAAGAATCAGTTTCAGACGCATCTGCGCACGCTGGCTTCGATTGCGAAATTTTTGAACGACCGTGCTGTCCGCGAGCAACTGGCGGAGGCGAAATCGGCCCAAGCCATTCTCGAAATTTTCCGCGCCCGCGCGCAGGCTTAGCTGAAGCTTTTCCGCGATGGAAACGTTTCAGGCGCAACTTACGCGCGCTCTTTCTGCGGCTCTTTCCGCCGCGGGGTTCGACGCGGTTGCGGGCCGTAGCTTCGAGGTTACACCAGCCACCGATCCACGTTTCGGCGATTACCAAACCAACGCGGCCTTAGTCCTGGCGAAAATGCAGGGGAAGAATCCGCGCGAGATTGCCTCGATGATCCTGGCCAAGTTTGAGCCAGCATCGCTGACGGAAAAGCCGACGGTCGCGGGCGCTGGCTTCATCAATTTCACTCTGACACCGACCGCGGTGGAGGAACATCTCGACGCGCTTTTGCGGGATGAACGCCTCGGCGTCCCCCGCGTCGCGACGCCACGAAAGATCGTGATCGATTTCGGTTCACCAAACGTCGCGAAACCGATGCATGTCGGCCACATCCGCAGCACCTTTCTGGGGGACGCGCTCGCGCGCATCGCGGAGTTCCTCGGTCATGACGTGATCCGTGACAATCATCTCGGCGATTGGGGCACGCAGTTCGGCATGGTCATCTACGGCTGGAAGAATCTCCTTGATCGCGCCTCGCTCGAGCGCGATCCAATCGCGGAACTGGTTCGCATTTATAAGGAGACGCATGAACTCGGGACGCGCGATCCGGCCGTGCGCGAGGCTTGCAAATCGGAGCTGGTGAAATTGCAGGCCGGTGATCCGGAGAATTTCGCGATCTGGAAAGAATGCGTCGATCTCTCGATGCAGGAGTTCACCCGGATCTACGCGGAGTTGGATATTCGGCACGACATCGTTCGTGGCGAAAGTTTTTACAATGACCGGTTGCCCGGCGTGGTCGACCGCTTGGAAAAGAGCCGCATCGCGGAAATGAGCGAGGGCGCGGTCTGCGTTTTCTTCCGCGATATTCCGGAGCTGGCCGATAAGCCGTGCATCATCAAAAAGAGCGACGGCGGATATAATTATGCCACGAGCGACATCGCGACGGTCGATTATCGAGTGAAAGACTTGGGGCGCGACACGCTTTGGTACGTCGTCGGGGC
>JBBSEO010000039.1:0-12673 GCA_038239645.1 Chthoniobacterales bacterium
CTGGCGATCGGCTTCCTTGTCGATGACGCCATCGTTTTTCTCGAAAATGTGGTGCGCCGGGCCGAAGCGGGCGAGTCGATCTACAAGGCGACGATGAACAGTGCGGGCGAAATTTCCTTCACCATCCTTGCGATGACCTTGTCCCTCGCGGCGGTGTTCATCCCGCTCGCTTTCATGCCGGGATTGCTCGGCCGCATCTTTCGTGAGTTCGCCATCACCATCATCGTCGCCATTCTCGCTTCCGGCATCGTTTCGCTCACGCTCACGCCTCTAATGTGCTCGCGCATTCTGGCGGAGCGCGGACCGGATCATCAAAGGAGCTGGACGGAAAGAATGTTTGCGCGCTTCTTCGATCCGATCGTGCAGTTTTACGGTCGTTCGCTCGAGTGGTTTCTCGATCGCGGCTGGCTGGCTTTGCCAATCATTCTGGCTTGCGGTCTGGGCGTTTGGTTCTTCTTCAAGCAGCTTCCATTTACGCTTTTGCCGACGGGTGATAGTGGGACCATCCGCGGCTTTTTCATCGTGCAGGAGGGCGCGTCGCCCGATCAGCAGCGACGTCTCCAGGAAAAGCTCGATCCCATTCTCCAGGCCAATCCATCGGTCGATAAATACTTTACCGTCGCTGGTCGCTCGGGTCTGGGTGCGGGCGTCTTCACCGTTCTTTTCCTGAAGGACGCGGGCAAGCGACCTGACATCGATATCGTGGCGGCCCAGCTCCGCAAAGCTTGCAGCGAAATTCCGGGCGTTTTCCCGACGCTCAACCCCCAGCCCGTTTTGCAGATTAACATCGGCGCGTCTGGAAGCTCGTTCGGGCGCTACAGCTATGTTCTCAGCGGCATTAACCCAGCCGAAGTCTACGATGCCGCCGACAAGTTGAAGGATAAGCTGGCGGGCTACGATGGCTTCGCTAGTCCACCGCGCTCCGATCTTTTTCGGAATACGCCGAACCTCGACATCGACATCGAACGGGATCGCGCGGGACTCTACGGCGTTTCCGCCGCTAACCTGCAGAAGCTGCTGCGCGCTGCCTATTCACAGAACTATGTCTATTTGATCAAGGAGGCGGACGATCAATACCAGGTCATTCTCGAAGCGGATGACAAAGCTCGCTCGGGTCCGCAGGATTTCCGGCAGATCTACGTGAAACCCGATGGTGGGACCAAACTAATTCCGATTCGCGCGCTCACCACCGTGAAGGAAACGCTGGGTCTCCAAACCGTGAACCATGTCAACCAGTTCACGAGTGTCACTTTCGGCTTTGATACAAAGCCGGGCGTCGCGCTCGGCGACGTCATCAACTACATCAACAAGAGTGCCGCGGAAGTGTTGCCCGCTTCCGTCAAAGGGGAAGTGCAGGGCGAAGGTCTGGTTCTGCAACAGCTGTTTAGTGCACTACCCTTCCTCGTCATTGCCGCGCTCTTTGTCATGTATGTCATCCTGGGAATTCTCTACGAGAGCTACGTTCATCCTGTGACCGTGCTTTCGACCCTTTTCCCCGCGGTCGTGGGCGGACTGCTAACGCTTTGGCTTTTTAATTCCACCTTGTCGCTTTACTCGGTCATCGGCTTGTTTCTTCTCATGGGCATCGTGAAAAAGAATGGCATCATGATTGTCGATTTCGCCCTCCATCGGCTGGACGAAGGTTACGACCTTCGCGCCGCCATCCACGAAGCCAGCGTCGAGCGGTTTCGTCCGATTATCATGACCACCCTGGCGGCGTTAATGGGTGCGCTCCCGATCGCCTTCGGTTTTGGCGCCGACGGATCTTCGCGCCGACCGCTCGGCCTCGTCATCGTCGGTGGCCTGATTATCTCGCAACTCATCACTCTCTATATCACACCGGTGGTCTATCTCTGGCTGGAATGGTTCCAGGAAAATGTCCTCGATCGCGTGCCGTTTCTTCGCAGTGCCCATAGTCATCAGGAACAAGAGGGCGATTCCGAGGCGAGACCGCGCGAGGCGGCGTCGGCCGTTAGTTAATATTATTGCCTGACGCGATACCGGTGATCCCAACCGGCCGGGGTCAAAAAAATAGCCTTCTACGCTGGGCAGAGGGGCCGTCGCGGCGCGAGATCTGGACCGACCGACACCGGCTTGCTCGGAGCAGAATCGTCGCGCCATGACGGGGATGAAATCGCCTCTGTCAGGGAGGCAGACTGAACAAAAGAAAATGCCACGGTGTCGGGTGCAACATTGAAAAGGGGATCGATCATTCCTGCTCGTCGAGCCCAGAAGTAGTTTTCGTTGAAGCCGCACTCGGGCAGGGTTGCGACAGGCTTCCAACGCCGCCAGGGACGTGATCGCGCGCAAACACGAAGAAACGCCGAGACCCGCCGCAGCGAAAAGGCTCCCGGACCCTGCCCGGCGGCGATGGCGTCTCCGGCGTTATTGCGTCCCCGCCGGCAAGGCGAGGCGAGGAAGTCATAGCCGCAAAACTGCTCCAGATTGCGAATCGGGGCGGCGCTTCCTTCAAGGTGATCGACCATGATGTAGTCGTATTGACGAAATCGTTCGTAGAAGCCGCGAGTGAGAAGCAACTCCTGTCGTCTCGCGGAGGATTCAAACCAACGTTGTGGAAATTCGCACGTGATAAGACCCGGAACCTTGATGTCGTTAGGGACGATCGCGAGTCGATCGTAGCAAGCGAACTCCTCCGGCCAGGTCGGCCGGCGCGCATTTTCTTTCTGCTCGAAACTAACAATTGCGATCCTGCTCATCCGTCGCAGGAATCAACCACGACGGCGTGGAATCGTCGCGGAGAACGGCGTCTAAAGGTGCCGTTAGATTTCGCCTGACTTACTTATCGTCGAGTCGTGCCAGCGATAGGCTTGGCGCAGAAGCTCTCGCGCGGAGGTAACGCCGAATTTCTCTTTGGCGCGCGCAAAGTAAACCTGCACGGTCTTGATCGAGAGGTTCATTCGCTCGGCAATTTCCGAAGTGCTGAATCCCTGGCCAATGGCTTCGAAGACCTGTAGTTCGCGATCGCTCAGCGCTTCCACGGGCGAGTCAGGTGTCTTGGGACGGCCGAGCTTTCTGGCGATCGCGGCCATGACGTGATCGCTAATGTAAATTTTCCCGAGAAGGACGCGATGAATGGCATCGATGACCTGGTTCGAGCTCTCGCTCTTCATCACGTAACCGCGGGCACCGGCGCGGATGGTTCGTTCGGCGTAGATCATTTCGTCGTGCATCGAGACGACAATGACCGGGACTTTCGGCGCTTGAATCGCGAGATCTTTAATGAGCTCAATTCCGGAACTGGTTCCGAGGGTGAGATCGAGCAGGATCAGGTCGGGCTGAGCTTTGGTGATCTTCGCCAGCGCCTCGGGCGCGTCGGCCGCTTCGCCAATGACGGTAAGGTCCGGCTGCTGCGTGATCAGGCTACGTAAACCGTCGCGCACCAGCGCATGATCGTCGATCAGGAAGACTTTGGATTTTTTACTCATCGCTTTCTGTGACCGGAACTTCGCAGTTCACGATCGTTTCATCGTTTTCACGCTGCATCGAGAGCTGACCCCCCGCTAATTGCGCGCGCTGGCTCATGACTTTTAGCCCGATGCCCGGAGTTCGCGCGCGATCGGAGGAAAGCCCGTGACCGTTATCGCGCACCTGCAAGTGCGCGCGACCGTCTTCCTCCCATAAATTCAGGCGCACCCGCTCGGCCCCGGCATGTTTCCCGGCGTTGCTGACGGCTTCGTTGGCGATCCAGTAAAGATGCACGGCTACCGCTTTCGAAACGTGGGTTTCTTCGGCTCGTTCGACCGCGCAATCAAAACCGAAGTTTTGCGAAGCGGAACTGGCCAGGCTATCGAGTGCGGAAGCGAGTCCATTGGCGTCGAGTTCGAAGGAAAATAATCCGCGCGCAGTGTCGCGTGAGAGATTGATCGCACGGTTGATGAGGTCGACAACTTTGCGGGCGTCAGGTGCTATCTTACTGTCTGCTTGCGCGAGCCGATTCGCTAATCCCTGCGCGAATAGACTCGTCCCGGTCAGGTGTTGCGAAAGGTTGTCGTGCAACTCGCGGCCGACGCGCTGCCGCTCGTGCTCGGCCACGGCCACGATCTCTTTTTCCAAGCGCCGCCGCTCGCGCAATTCCCGGCGAAGCGCCTGCGTTTGTTGATCCACCCGTGCCTGCGTCTCGGCCAGCGCCGTGCGCAGGAGCGATAGGACCACAACGAAGGAGAGGTAAGCCGCGAAGTCGGAGATGACGTTCCACGGGCGAATGTGTGGAATTCCGGCCGCAATGTCCGAACCGATCCAGGCGATCATGCTCAGGATCGAAATCACGATTCCCGCGCGGACGCCCATGCTCCAGGTCGCCGCAGCGATCGGCGCCAGATATAACAGCACCATCGAGTTTTCGAAACCGGAGATATAATCGAAATAACCAACGACCGCGACGGTGAGAACCGAGAGAGTAATAACCTGCCGGGGCTTCATCATGGCGTTGATCCAAAATGCTGGCGCGCGCGTCAAAGGGGTGTTTTCTTCTCTCACGCTGGCGCGCGGCTTGACCGCCCGTGTAGAGTTCGAATCTTGAGTACTCAAATCGTGCCCTCGCCGAAACCATCTCCGGCGTTCACTGGGATTAAACCGGTGCGCCTCATTTTCGGCGCGCTGGGCGCGCTCGGCATCTTCGTTACTATTTTTTCGCTCATTTTCGGATTTCGCTCCGTCCCGACAAACTCGGTCGGAGTGAAACAACGTTTTGGTGCCTACACCGGAATTGTCGAGCCGGGATTGACCTACGTCATTCCGCATGTGGACGAGTTAACGATTGTGCCGACCCAGCGATTGCTCAAACTGGAATTCGGCTTCGCCACTACTGGCGCCACCAATCCATTTCAGCACGATCAGGAAATGGAGGACACCGAGACAATGATCACGGGCGACTTGAACACCGCCCTCGTTCCCTGGGTGGTCCAATATCGGATCACCGATCCTCGGATGTACCTTTTCAGTGCGCGTGAGCCGGAGAAAACGTTGCGCGATCTCTCCGAGAGCGTGATGCGCGAAGTGATCGGCGACCGCACCGTGGATGAAGTTCTCACGATTGGGCGCCACGACATCGAAACCTCCGCGCTCGAGCGTTTGGCCGCACTCTGCTCGGAGTACAATCTTGGGTTGCAGATTCAGCAGGTGCAACTGGCCACGGTCCGGCCGCCGGCCATCGTGCAGGCGGCGTTTAATGATGTGAACCAGGCGCAGCAGGAAAAGCAGACCGCGATCAACCAGGCCTGGGCCGTTTACAACGATGCGGTCCCGAACGCCGGCGGCATGGCCAAGGAGCGCCTGAAACAGGCCGAGGCCTTTGCCTTCCGGCGTGTCAACCAGGCGAAGGGCGATGCGGATAAATTTTCACTCCTGCTCACGGAATATCGCAAGGCGCCGGAGGTCACGCGCCGCCGGATCTATCTCGAGCAAATGCAGGCGCTCCTCCCGTCGCTCCAGAAGAAGATCATCATCGATGACAGCCTGAAGGGGATCTTGCAAACACTTCCCTTGAGCACGGGCGAAACTAATCCTCGTTAGCTATGAGCGCCTCGCCTTCCCGCCTTGTAAATTTCCTCCAGTCCTGGCCCATGGTCCTGGTCGGCATCTTCGTCCTCCTCACCGGCGTGAAATGGGGTGCAATGCTCTTCGTCGTCCATCAATACGAGGACGCAATCGTGACCCGCTTCGGCAAGGCAATTCGGATTGAGACCAATCCGGGGTTGAAGTTCAAGCTTCCGTTCTTCGACAAGGTCAATCGCTTCGACAAGCGCATCCTGGCGTGGGATGGGCCGACGACAGAATGCCCGACGAAGGACAAGCTTTACCTGATCGTGGATTGCTTCGCGCGGTGGCGGATCAGCGATCCACTACTCTACTACAATCGCCTGAACGACGAACGCAGTGCACTTTCGCGTCTCGATGACATTCTCGGCAGTGAAACCCGCACCGCCGTAGCGAATCACGACCTGGTCGAGATCATTCGCGTGACCAAGGGCCGGCAACCGTTGCGTGATTCGGACCTGGAAAAGAGCGGCACCATTTTGCCGAGCAATATTCCCGACATTCAATACGGGCGCGGTGCCATCGAAAAGCAGATCACCGAGCGCACCCGCCAGAAGATCGCCGACTTCGGGATCGAGCTTCTGGATGAGCGTTTTAAGCGCAGCAAATATAATCCGGCGGTGGCTGAGAAAATCATTGAGCGGATGTCGAGCGAGCGGCATCAGATCGCGGCGCGCTTCCGCTCCGAAGGGCGGGGCGAGGCCGCGAACATTAACGGCCAAAGAGAGAGCGAAGTGGCTTCGATTACTTCCGGAGCGAACCGCGATGCCCTTAAGATTGAAGGCGAAGCGGATGCAGAAGCGGCGCGGATTTATACTGCAGCCTACAGTTCGCCGGACGCGGAGGAACTTTATCTGTTTCAGCGGAGTCTGGAAGTCGCCCGCGCCGCTTTTGAACACGACACCACCGCGGTCATCTCGACCAACAGCGATTTCGGGCGATTGCTAAAAACCGTGGGCGCTCCGCCGGCCAGTATCGCCCGGCCCTGATCTCCACTGCGCCAAAAAATCTCGGAGACGGTGGCTTCAACCCTGCGCATCTTATTGCGTGTTTGAGGGGTTCGGCCTTCTAATCCCGGATTTGTGGCAGCAGGAGGCGGTGCGGGCCTTGCAGCAGGGCCGCGATGTCGTGGTGCAGGCGCCGACTGGGGCGGGCAAAACTTTTATCTTCGAGCTGCTTTATCCGAACCTGAAGCGGCAGGCGATCTACACCGTGCCGACCCGGGCGCTGGCGAACGACAAGCTCGCGCAATGGCGCGCGCGCGGCTGGGACGTGGGGATCGCGACCGGAGATATCGCGCTGAATCTCGACGCCCGCATCGTCGTGGCGACGCTGGAGACGCAACGGGCGCGGTTTCTCCGGGGCGAAGGTCCCGGTCTGCTGGTGGTCGATGAATTTCAAATGCTCGCCGATGACATGCGCGGCGTTCATTACGAACTGGCGCTCGCCCTCGCGCCGAAGACGACCCAGCTTCTCCTGCTCAGTGGGAGCGTGGCGAATCCGGGCGAGGTCGTGGCCTGGCTTCGCCGCTTGGGACGCGACGTTCTGCTCGTTGAGCACCTCGAGCGCCCCGTCCCACTGGAAGCGCGCGACCTCGCGACGTTGCCCGATTCGCAGTTTGTCATATCGCGGCAAACCTGGCCGCGGTTGGCCGGCCGCGCCCAGCGAGCGGAGTTGACGCCGCTGCTGATTTTCGCACCACGACGCAAGGCCGCGGAGCAGATTGCGCAAGCGATCGCAGCGGGCCTGCCTTTGCGTGACTCGTTAGCAATTACGCCGGAACAGGAGATGATCGTCGGCAAGCAGCTGGCCAGGCTCCTGCGGCAGCGGGTGGCATATCATCACAGCGGGTTAAGCTATGCCGCCCGCGCAGGCGTTATTGAAGTACTCGCGCAAAAAGGCCATTTGGAAGTAGTCGTTGCCACGATGGGCCTCGCCGCGGGGATCAACTTCTCGATGCGCTCGGTCCTGATCACGGACCGGCGTTATTTCGCGGGGAACTTCGAGCGTGAAGTCACGCCCGACGAGCTTCTGCAAATGTTCGGCCGCGCCGGGCGACGAGGTTTCGATGAGATCGGTTATGCCTTGCACACGAGCGATCTTCCTCGGCTGGGCGACGCTAGGCCGCGGCAACTTCGTCGTCCCGCCCAGGTGGATTGGCCCAGCATGATCAGCGTCATGCACGCCGCCGCCGAACGTGGCGAGCAACCATTTGCCGCCGCGACTCATCTCGCGCGTTCGCTCTTTAGTGCACAGCCCGTGAGCCTGGGCGTTGAGCGAGCCTTGGCGACGGGCGCGCGAGCTTGCGGATGGTGGGTGGGAGATGAAAGAGCGCGCTACGTCCGGCGCGGCGTCGTGGAAATTCTGAATTCGCAAGGCGAATGGGAAATCAAGCCTGGAGCCCAATCGGTAAAACTAGGTTCGCTTTTGGTGATGAGGAATGATCGGTGGGAACCTGCTCTCCGTTCTCCCGAATCCCTGAAGGACCTCGGCCAGGGAAACATCTGTCGTCTGAAGGAACTTCGTCTCTATGGCCGCGAAGTAACGGTCGCGACAATCTTGCCTGCCAATGAGTTCAACCTCGTGCGCTGGCTCCGGCGGGAGGCGAAGAAAAAAGTGATCGCGTCGCCCGATTTCCAACGAGAAGTAGTGCCGATTCTCCACGGACTCCTTCGGCCGGGCCGAATCGTCGACTTTGTTCAGCGTGGGAACAATCTCGTCGCCCGTCTGGACTTCTCCGACGTGATGGTAGAAGCGCTGGTCGATACCTTGGGCCAAGCTCTCCGAGATCCGCAGGAGCGAGAGGAATTGCCGATCGAGTGCCGGACCTGTGACCAGTTAATTCATGATCAGACGGTTGCGATCGTCGGTTCGATTACCTACGCGTGGCGTGAACTCGGCTTGATTCAACCAGACGGACGTCCCACTCCGCGCGGAATCATTTTTTCTTTCTTCCACGGCGGCGAAGGCCTCGCCCTCGCCGTTGCCTTGGAAGACAAGAGCTATCCATTGGCTGATCTGGTCTTCGACCTGGCGAACCTTCGAGCGGGGCCACGCTTCTCCGGAGAAGACGCGCCGATGGGCGGGCGACTCGGAATTTTATGTCAGCAGACTTTCGCCCGCAAGGATTACCCCGGATATTTGACCATGGGAGTTCCACCGCAATATGGTGCGGGCGCGGCCGAAGTTGTTCGTGATCTCGTCATCGAAGGCGGTTCGCGCCATAAATGGACGAGTGAAAGTTTGCGTCACGGCGATATCGAGCGCGCCGTCATGGAATGGCGCAGCGTCCTGCGCCTGATCGCGGCCGCGCCCGATTATCCGTTGTCGCGCTGGCGAGAATTAAAAGTTCTCGCTTCCGATTTGGCTGCACGCGCTCCAGGAGCGATGTCGATCGACCTCTCACCTCTCCACGCAGGACCACGGTATCGTAGGCTCGCGCCATAGCCGGCGATTCGCCTGACCGGCGTGGCGGACAGGCTTTTGATCCTGGAGGACGCGATAAGATTTATGTTCTTGAGCCGAACCCGAACTGGTCGCTAGTTATTCGGTCGACTAATCCGGATTGGGCAGACTAGTGCCGGGTCAAACGATCGCGCGTCCTCGTAGTTCAACGGATAGAACGAGGGTTTCCTAAACCTTAAATCCGAGTTCGATTCTCGGCGGGGACAAATCACTCCAAGACGAGGCAGCCGCGACGCGGTGGCGAACGTATCGAGAGAATGCCGGGAAAGAAGAAGGAGGGATTGTACGCCAAGGTTCAGGCGAAGCGCGAGAGGATCGCGTAAGGAGGTGGCGAGAAAATGCGCCGAAAGGGGCAAAAGGGTGCGCCGAAAGCAGGAGCTTTTCGGAGAGCGGCAAAAACAGCGAAGAGCCAGTAGTTTTTCGCGTCTCGGATCGATGAACTCAGGCGGACCCTTCAACTTGCGCAACGCTGGCCTGAACGTGTTGAACCATCGTCGCGGCGGCGATCAAGACGATTGCGGCAACAACCTGGTGAGGTTTCAAAGCGGCATGGAAAAAGCCCCAGGTAATGCAGACCGCGGCCAGGGTCTGAAGCATTTCGAAGTAGCCGGCGGTGGAGGCGCGAGTTCGACGCAGGCCCTCGAAGTAGATTAGCAACGGGATGGCGCCGGACAGAGTCGAGAGAAGAACCAGAGCGATCGCGGCGGTGAATGGATGCATTTGTGCGTTCGTGGGCCAAAGGAAAGCGGGATTTAATTTTCCCTGGAAGAGGAGGATGAAAGTCATGCAGGCGAGCCCGACAAGGATTCTGAGGCTGGCGGCGAGCCGAAGCGACATCCCGACCATGACGCCGCGACCCGCGACGGTGGACATACCCCAGAAGAGCGCGCAAATGAGGGCGTAGCCGGTGCCGAGATTCAAACCGGCCTCAGCGAAGGAAATGCCAATGGCGGCCGGGTTTTCGACCGAGAGAAATATTCCGGCAATAATCGCGACGAGAGCGAAAGGGTAAAAGCGTGGCGCGAGGACATCGCGAAAGAGGAGGACAGCGCCGAGCGTGGAAACGATCGGTTGGAGATTCAGCACGACATTCACAACGGTGGGGTTTCCCGCTTTGAGGGCGAGGGTGAAAAAGACGGTGCCAACGGCGGACCCGGCCACGCCGGAAAAGATGAGGTAAAGCCAGGTGCGGGAATCAATCCGGGATATCTGCCGCTGATCGCGCAGGAGCAGCGGGAGGAAGAGAAGAAAGATGAGGACGTGTTCCCAGAAAACGATGACTGAGGCATCGAAGAGATCGTTCAAGGGAATGCGCCACGCGCTTTCGGTGCCCCAAAGAGCGGCGCCGATGCCAACAAGCCACGGGCCGAGACGGGGGGACCGGGCGCTGATCACCATCATCCCTTAACGAGGGTAGAAAAAAGCGTCAACGTTTCCCTGCCGGGAGCATGGAGACAGTGCTCCCGTTGGCGGACGGGCGCTTCGAAGCGCAGCTAACGTCAGCTCTTGATCGGACGAGACTCGCGTTTCAGGAACTCATCCAACGAAGTCGGAACGGCAGGCGCGGAATTTTCCGCCGAGACGTGACCGCCACCGCCGCGAGGCGAGCGGGCGGCATTCAGGTCTTTCAGTGGCCGAACGTGTGGGCTTCGTTGTTTTTCCTTCTTGAGAGTCTCAAGACGATGGGCAGGGTTAATCAAGACGCGGCACTGGACACAAGTAAAGCAGCATCGTCAAGGGACTAATGCTCTAAAGAACAAAATTCACCTCACTATTCTGATCTTTATGGCAAAAATGAAATAAAACCTCGGCGAACCTAGTTTTCCTTCCATCCGTTGCCATTGCGGGCATGGGCGAAAGCCGGCTCGGGCTCATCGGCTAACGAATCGTGGGAAAGCGCTTCTTCCGGTCCCTTCTCTTCTTCGGACAAGGAGCGGTGTTGACGAGCGATCAGGACGTAAAGGGAAGGCACGATGAAAAGAGTGAAGATAGTGCCGATGGTCATGCCGCCGACGAGAACCAGACCGATCGAGTTACGAGCTTTGGCACCGGCACCGGTGACGAAAACCAGCGGCATGTGACCGGCCACCGTGGCGATCGTCGTCATCATGATCGGGCGCAAACGGGTGCGCGCGGCTTCCGCGACCGCGGCCACTTTGGTGCGGCCGAGTTCCTGGAGTTTGTTCGCGAACTCGACGATGAGAATACCGTTTTTCGAAATCAGACCGACGAGCGTGACGAGACCGACCTGAGAGTAAATGTTGAAGCTCGTCGTCCAGGCGTTCGTCCAGAATTTCAGGTTTGGATTGGGCGACTTCTCGAACATGAAGATCATCGCGCCGAAAAGGGCGAGGGGGACAGAGCCGAGAAGAATGATCAGCGGATCACGGAAGCTATTAAATTGCGCAGCGAGGACGAGAAAAATCAGGACGACCGCGAGGCCGAACGCTGGGAGAAATTTATCGCCCTCGGTCCGGAGCTGGCGTGATTCGCCGGTGTAATCGATCGAATAACCCTTTGGCAGAATTTTCGCCGCTTCGCCTTCGAGAAGTTTGAGCGCCTGATCGAGTGGGAGAAAGGATGCGCCACTGATGGTGACGGCGTTCAACTGCTTGAGGCGATTAAGCGAACGCGGCACCGTTTTTTCTTCGACGTGCGCGACCGTACTTAACTGCACCAACTTATCGTTAGGTCCAGTGACGTAGATGCTCTCGAGCTGGTCGGGGGTGAGGCGGCGACTCCGCTCAATCTGCGGAATGACTTTGTAGCTGCGACCGGAAATGTTGAAACGATTGACGAAATTGCCGCCGAACATCGCGGACATATCGGCGCCGACTTGGGTGAGATTAAGCCCGAGCGCGCCGACCTTATCGTGATCGATCACGACTTCCGCCTGCGGCTGGTCGATTTTGGTATCGATAATCGGCGGGAAGAAGAACGCTTTGCTCTCGATTGCTTTTTGTTGCAGCTGATTGGCGAATTTCAGCATCCGCTCCGGCTCTTCCGTAGAGAGGAGAACGATTTCGACAGGGAAGTTGCCACCGCCAGGAAGCGCCGGCGGCATGACCGGGAACATCTGAATACCGGGGATGCTTCCCAGTTTCCCCTGAACCTGAGGCATAAGGTCGAAAGCGGTTTCTTTGCGTTTGTCCCACGGTTTAAGAACCATGCCGCCGAACCCGCTGTTTGGCTGGGTAATCTGAAAGGTAAAATCCGTTTGCGGAAAGCCTTGGAAAATTTTACCCGCGGCATCGGCGAAAGTGGACGCTTGTTCGATAGTCGCGTTCGCGGAACCGGTGACAATTCCGAAGATCACTCCTTGGTCCTCGGTGGGGGCGAGTTCCTTCGCGGCAAACTTCGGCAGGAGGACAAACATGATCGCGGCGATGATGGTGAGCCCGATCCACGCCGTGTAAACCGCCGGGCGCACGCGCAAAGTCGCATCGAGATGGCGGCCATACCAATCGCGCACGCGATCAAAAATGTGGTTCACCTTCCCGGCAAACCCGCGCTCGGAGTGCCCCTCACGCAGGAATTTTGCCGCCATGACTGGCGACAAAGTGAGCGCGACGATGCCGGAGATCGCGACCGCGCCTGCGAGAGTGAAAGCGAACTCGCGGAAGAGTGTCCCGGTGAGCCCGCCTTGAATGCC
>JBBSEO010000040.1:0-12609 GCA_038239645.1 Chthoniobacterales bacterium
AGCAGTGGCAGTTTGTTCCCGACTTGGATCGTTTCGTAGGCCACGCCGGTGACGCCGGATTTCAGCAGCGCTTCGGTCAATGGTTTGCTCGCCGCCAGATGCAGATAGGTAAAAAGAATCTGCCCGCGCCGGAGCACTTCATACTCCGCTGGCAACGGCTCCTTCACTTTCACGATCATTTCGGCGTCGCGGAAAACTTCCGGCGCGGTCTCGATGATCTTCGCCCCGGCGTCGACGTAGGATTGATCCGGATAACCTGAACCGATGCCGGCGCCTTTTTGCACGAGCACGGTGTGACCGCGGCGGGTCAGGGTGGCTGCGGTCGAGGGAATAAGGCCAACGCGATGCTCCTGCGGTTTAATCTCTGTCGGAACGCCGATGATCATGGCGGAGAGTGAAGTGTGGTCGCTCGCGAGTGACAAGCGATCTTTTTGCGAGCTTGCGCTCCGCTAGTTCCGCGAAGGGTCATCCGGCGCCGCCGCGAGCATTTTGAACCACGGCCCGAGGCCATTCATGATGTCGAACCAAAGCCGTGGCAACTTCTCCGGCGCCAGCGCCGATTTGCGCGGCGGCTGCAAGACCCACGAATTTTGTTTCATCTCGGCCTCGAGTTGTCCCGCGCTCCAGCCCGCGTGACCGACAAAGGCGCGCACCGAGCCCGGTTCGCTATCGGCCCGCTCATTCGCTTCCAGCACATTGACGCTGTGCTTGATTTTCAAGCCTCCTTCCCACTCCAGGGCCGCGAACATCAGTCGATCTTGTTGCACCGGGCCGCCGAAAAACACCGGCACATCTTCCAAACCATCCGGCGCTTCCTCGGTCACCAGGTCGCTCACTCTTTTCTCCAACGGACGATTCAGAATAATTCCGACTGCACCGTCGGCGGGGGAATGCGCGGACAGAAACAAAACGGCGCGGCGAAAATTCGGGTCCAGCATATTCGGGTGCGCCACCAGCAGCGATCCCGCAAAGCTTTCGCCATTCCCTCTTTCCCGCACGGCGGTAATTAGGAGTGCCCGCGCGCGTCGCGCAAGTCGCTCGTTCGCTCAAACAACCCGATGCAATTTTCCATCCTCCAGCTCATAGCGATGTCCGGCGGGAAATTCCGCGCGCCAGGGCATGGCGGTCGCGGTCACCAGTTTTTGCGATGCGCATGGCAAATGATCGAGGAGCGCGTTGCGCCGCGTGGAGTCGAGCTCGCCAAAAATATCATCGAGCAGCAGCACCGGTGCGCCGCCGGCCGACGCGAAGAGCGCCGCCTGCGCCAGTTTCAGCGCCAGGACCGCACTACGTTGTTGCCCCTCGGAGGCAAATGTCGCCGCATTCATCCCGTTGATTTTCATCTCCAGTTCGTCGCGATGCGGACCTACGATCGTCTGACGCAGACGCGTTTCTTCTCCCTGCGATTTCTTGAGTTCGTCGGCAAAATTCTCACCGGTCCCCGAAACAAAGCCGACGGAAAACTCTTCTCGTCCGCCGGAAATTTTCCGGTAGGCGGCGGTAGCGCTCGGCGCAATTTTCACAACGAGCGCCGCGCGCAGTGCCTGCAGCCGCGTCCCATGTTCCACCAGCAACCGATCATACGCGGCCAATTCGCGCCCGCGCGGCGTGGGCGATTTGAGCAACCAGTTGCGCGCGCGCAAAGCGCGTTCGTAACCACGCAACGTCGGCCGATAGGTGGCGTCCAGCTGGGCCCCGATGAAATCAAGATAGCGGCGGCGAAACTCGGATCCGCCGCGAGCTAATTCGATGTCGACGTTCGCGAAAGAAACGACCCGCCCGAGCCGTAAATATTCCGTTGCTGTGCGCTGCTCGACGCCATCGAAGGAGATTCGCCGCCGCAGCCCACCGTACTGAAATTCCAACTCGTGACCATCAAACCCTGCCCGCAGCGCAAAACCTTTTCGCCCGGCCTGACCCAGTGGAGCGAGCGAACTCGACCGCTGCGACTGGAGGCGCAGGATCACGCAGGCGGCTTCCAGGATTGTTGTTTTCCCCTGCCCGTTCGCGCCCAGAAAAAAATTGAATCCCGGACCCAGTTCCAGCGTCAGAGTCTCGAAGCAACGGAACTGGCGCAGACGTAAATCGCTCAGCATCGGCCGCAAAATTAGTTCATCCCTACCTTGAAAAAAGATCTTCCTCGAAGAAAAGTTCTTGCTGAGGCAGACAGACAGGCGTAGGACGAAATCAGCTTTTGGCAGATTGTTCTGGGGGGAACAGCCGCCCCTCGTGTCCATTCGGGCGCGGGGGGCGGTACTTTTTTAATGCGAGACCCATCATCTCCGCCGCGGAAATTTAGTTGGAGCCTCGCGTTCACCGTGGTCGCGCTCGCCGCTTTGACCGCGGAAGTCTTTGTCTTTGAACGCTGCTCGGGCCTGCCCGGACGCGCCGCGGCAACTTCGGTTGAGCAACTGGAACGCATCGGCCGCGATCTGCGCGACGGCATTGCCAACGTCGCCCACCTCCAACCGCGGGTCACGATCAACGATCGCGTTTATTTCGAGCAATCGTCGCCCATCTCGGAGCTGGCTCTGGTCGATCAACGGATCGAAGTGGAGCATGAATTTCTGCATAGCTGGGCAGGGAGCACGAAGAAGCTGCGCCTGCATGGCACCTACACCGCCAAGGCCGGATTCGATCTTCGCGAGCCGTTCGATGTCACTGTGGCCGCGAACGAAACGACCGTGCGCGTGCCACACGCGCGCATTCTCGACGTCGAGCAGAATTCGGTCGAGGTCCAGGCATATGAAAATGGATTCTGGAATCCAATCTCCGGCGCGGATATTGAAGCGCAGCTCGCCCTGCTCACGCATTTGGCGCGCGATCGCGCGAATGAATTGCATCTCACTCAGCAAGCCGAACAAAATCTCCAGACGCAGCTCGAGGCCCGGCTGCGCGACCGTGCCCCGTTTCACCTCGTCTTCTACGGAAAGAACGGCGCGGGCTAGTCCGGATTCGCGATGAAGAAAATCCTCGGCGTTTTGCTGCTCCTCGTCGTGCTCGCGCTGGCGGCGACGTTTTTTCTCCCCGGCCTGATGGAACGCAGCGCGGCGCTCTGGTTGCGACATCACGCCAGCCGATCTGGCGTCACCCTCACCTTCGATCGCATCGAGGCGCCGCTGCTCCGGCCCGTCGTGATTCACCATCTCAGAATTGTCCGTCCATCGCGCAGCGGCACGCCGAATCTCGAAATCTCCGCTCCCTTGCTCGAACTGAAATTCAATTTCGCCCGCGCGCTCGGTTGGACCAAGGGTGGTCATGCTGTTCGGTTTCTCCGCGCGCATAATCTTGCGATCGCGCTCCGAGGTCGCGCGGCCAATCCCAGTCCCTTTGATTGGAATGCGCTCGGTTGGCTTTTGCCGGATGAATTCGATCTCGCGGCCGATCGCATCCTGCTCGAACAACCGTCACTGCACATCGAGCTGAACAATTCGCAACTCAACGGTGCCAGCACGCACGCCGGCACCCTGACAATTGCGTCGGCCGATTTTCGCGCGCCACTATTTCGGCAAAACTTTGCCGACGTCCGTGGGATCACCCGCTGGCAGGATGACCGACTCGTGATTGCCGGCACTCGCCTGCGCGACGGACTGCTCCTCGATTCCGTTTCCCTGGATTTCACGCGTCTGAACGACGAACGGCTGGCGACCGAAATCTCTGCCACCATCTTCGGCGGAACGGCGCGGATGAACCTGGCCACGGAGAAAGGCGAAACCACACGGCTCTGGGAAGGCGCGGCGAGCCTGACCGGGATCTCCCTCGCCCAATTGTCGTCCGCCCTCGGCGCGACGGAGGATATTGCCGGAACCATTCATGCTTCGAAATTCACTTTTCATGGCGATCCGCGCAATTTCATGCACGCGACCGCATCGATCTGGACCGAGCTAACCGGTTTTAGGTGGCGGGAGCGGAATGCCGACGTCGTCATGCTCGGCGCGAATTTCTACGATCGCACCATCCAGTTGCAGGAACTTTACCTGAAGCAGCGCGCGAACGAATTTACCCTTAGCGGCGAAACGACGCTCGGCGCTGATTGGTCGCGTCCCGACTTCCACGGCGAAATCTCAGGCGCCATCAACGACCTCGGTCAGTTCGCGGAACTCTTCGGCCGATCCGCGAATGATTTTCGCGGCAAGCTGGCGGTGCGCGGGCATGTCCATACCTACGAGCGCAGAGTGGATGGCGAGGTGGCGCTCACCGGCGACGGCTTGACTCTGTTTCGCGTGCCGGTCGACTTACTGACCGCGCGGATCGCGATCGACGCGCTGAAAGTTCAACTAGCCCAACTCGAGTTAAAACGCGGCGCGGATTTTTTGCACGCCCAGGGCGAGATGGACCTGACCAATAATCGCAGCTTTACCTTTAACGCGAACGCTGAATGCCATGAAGTGGCGGACTACAATGTAACCTTGCCACTCCTCGGAAAACTAACGGGAAATTTCGTGGGGAGCCTGAATTCCGAAGGCAACAGTAGTCAGAGTAAATCCCAAATTGGTTTCACCAATGAAGGGTTGGTCACGGAAGCGGGCGCGACCTGGATTGGCGACAAAGTTGTCGTGGAAAATTTGTCACTAAAAAGTGGAGATGCTCTTTGCGCGTTGACTGGGGAGGTCAATTTGGAGAATCGCCATCACGTCACCGCGATGTTCAGTTCGTCGCAACCGCTCCACGCCGATTTCTCGCCCGATCATTGCGTCCGCGGCCTGCGCTTCGCCTCCATCGAAAACGGCGAGGCGTTCACTCGAATTGAGTTCGACGGACGGCAGATGAAATTCGACGGACGGCCCGGCGGCCAACTCTGCCCGGCAGCCGAAGCAGGGACGCCGCTGACGCTCGCGCCTACGCCGTGACCGCGGCGAGCTCGCGCGCTTCTTCCAGCCACGGTTGCAGTTTGTTTTCCAACTCGGGAGTGAGCGCCACGCGGTAGTTCGGACCGAGATCGAGACTGGTCGGCGAACCATTCTCTTTCGCGAAAATCAATTTCACCGGCCGCGGTCCGGGCGACGACGCCAGCGCCACGCGCACTTCCTCGAGCTCTGCGCGTTGCGCGCCGGCGGCAAAATAAAGACACAATGGCGGCGGTCCGTTCGCATCGATCTCGGGCGCGACCTCTTTTGGTTTGGTCGAAAGCATCCGCACTTTCTCGGCCGTCGCGCGGAGCGCTTCGTCGCGGAGATCGAGTTTGCCCCGAACACCAATCACGTTTCCGGCGACCAATTTCTCGCCGCATTCATTGTAGAGCTCGTTCCAGATGACCAGCTCGAGCGTTCCGGTCAAATCTTCCAAGAGAATGACCGCGAACGGCTTCCCTTCCTTCTTCGTAAATTTCCTGTCGACCTGCGCAATCGCGCCGGCGACGCGAAAAACCGCGCGATCCGACAATTCGTTAAGGGAAGCGATCGACTGGAATTTTCCCTGCGCGATCACGGCCGCGTAGGCATCGAGCGGATGACCGGTAACGTAGAAACCGAGCAGCTCCTTCTCGAACATCATTTTTTCGCGATCGCTCCAAGCCGTCACGCTCCGCTTTCGCCCCGGCGCGATCTCTTCCGCCGCATCGCCGAAGAGCGAAACCTGGCCGGCCAGCCGGTCGCGCAGCGCGCTCGAGGCCGAGGCCAGCGCGTCCTCGACACAGGCAAAAAGTTCGGCGCGTTCCCGCTCGAGAAAATCAAACGCGCCCGCTTTGACCAGCGCCTCGAGCATCTTGCGATTCGCGATCCGCGAATCGAAACGCGCGCAGAAATCCTCCAGCGATTTAAAATCGCCACCGCGCTCGCGCTCGCGAATGGCCGCTTCCATTGCGCCCGCGCCCACATGTTTGATCGCCGCCAAACCAAAGCGAATCGCTCCCTTCGCCGGATCGTCCGGTCGCTCTTCCGGGACAAATTTGAGCGAGCTGCGATTGATATCCGGGGGCAAAATTTGAATTCCCATCCGTTTGCATTCCGCCACCAGCACCGAAATTTTGTCGGTGTTGTTGACTTCGTTACTCAGTAACCCAGCCATGAACTCGACCGGATAATTTGCTTTCAGATAAGCCGTCTGGTAACTGATCAGCCCGTAGGCCGCGCTGTGACTCTTGTTAAAACCGTAGCCGGCGAATTTCTCCAGCAAATCGAAAATTGCGTTCGCTTTCTTTTCCGGAATTTTGTTCGTCCGCGCACAGCCCGCGACGAAATTGGCGCGCTCTTTCGCCATCTTCTCCTTGTCCTTCTTGCCCATCGCGCGCCGGAGCAGGTCGGATTGACCTAACGAGTAACCGCCCAGCTTCGCCGCCGCCGCCATCACCTGCTCCTGGTAAATCATCACCCCGTAGGTTTCGGCGGTGATTTCTCCCAGGAGCGGATGCTCGTGTCTAATGCTCGTTAGCCCCTTTTTGCGCTTGATGTAATCCGGAATCCAGTCCATCGGCCCCGGGCGATAGAGCGCGATCAACGCCATGATGTCCTCGATCCGCTGGACATCGAACTGCTTCGAGACGCTCGTCATCCCACCCGACTCCATCTGGAAAAGTCCGATCGTTTCGCCGCGGTTGAACAACTCAAACGCCTTCGCGTCATCGAGCGGAATCTTCTTCAGGTCGAAATCCGGCACGCGTTTCCGAATCAACGCGCCGGTATCGTCGATCACCGTCAGATTTTTCAGGCCGAGAAAATCCATCTTCAGCATTCCGAGTTCGGTCAACGGATTCATCGAATACTGCGTGATCACTTCCTTGCCGTTCACGTCGCGGCAAAGCGGGATGTATTCCGAGAGGTCGCGGTCGCTGATCACCACGCCGGCGGCATGCACTCCCATGCCCCGCGACATGCCTTCGAGAAATTTGCCGTGCTCGAAGACCTGTTTGGTGGACGCTTCGTTCGCGACCGCGCGTTTCAAATCAGCATTGCGTTCCACCGCCTTTTCGAGCGTGATTCCGATTTCGTTCGGAATCATCTTCGCAATGCGATCGCCGTCGGCATAGCTCAAGCCCAGCACGCGCGAGACGTCGCGCACGACGCTACGCGCCTTTAATTTGTTGAAGGTGATGATTTGCGCGACGCGCCGTTCGCCATATTTCCGGCGGACATACTCCAGCACTTCGCCTCGGCGCGCTTCGCAAAAATCGAGATCGATGTCCGGCGGCGAAATGCGGTCCGGATTCAAAAACCGTTCGAAGATCAGCCCGTAGCGCAACGGATCGACATCGGTGATCTCGAGCACGTAGGCGACGAGCGAACCGGCCGCGGAACCACGGCCGGGGCCGACCGGAATTCCACGTTGGCGGGCGAAATGAATGAAGTCCCAGACGATGAGGAAGTAATCGACAAAGCCGGTTGTCTCCAGGACGCCCAGTTCATAATCGAGCCGCCGTTTCAACTCGGGATCATTCCCCGCGCGTTCGCCGTAACGGGCGCCCAAACCTTTCGCGCAAAGATCGCGCAGCAGCTCTTCGCGCGTCACGCCTTCCGGGAGGGGATACTGGGGATATTTCGATTTTCCGAATTCCAGCTCGAGATGACAACGGTCCGCGATCTCGAGCGTGTTGGTGATGGCTTCCGGAAAATCGCGGAACAGTTCGCTCATTTCCGCGGGCGACTTGAAATAAAGCTCCGGCAGATAATGCATCCGCCGCTCGTCGCTCACGAGCCGATTCGTGCCGATGCAGAGCATGACATCATGCGCGACGTGATCTTCGCGTTGCAGGAAATGGACGTCGTTCGCCGCCACCAAACCCAGGCCAAACTCGCGCGCGAGCTGCGGCAGCGTGCAATTGCACTTCCGCTGCTCCGGCATGCCATGGTCGTGCAGCTCGATAAAGAAATTCTCCGCGCCGAAGATTTGCCGATAATCGTCGACGTGGCGCTGCGCCTTCGCCAAATCGTCGATTTGCAGCGCGGCGTTCACATCGCTCGCCAGGCAGCCGCTCAGTCCGATCAAGCCGGCGGAATGCTGCTGCAGCAGTTCCTTATCGATGCGCGGTTTGTAATAAAACCCGTCGAGGTGCGCGATCGACATCAGCTTCACCAAATTTCGGTAGCCCTCGAGATTCTGGGCGAGAAGGGTCAGATGCGCATACTCGCGGTCAGCCCCCGATTTTTGTTTATGCGATCCGGGCACGATGTAGGCCTCGCAGCCGATGATCGGCTTAATCCCAGCCTTGTTTGCTTCCTGATAAAATTCGATCGCGCCGAACAAATTGCCGTGGTCGGTCATGCCGATCGCCGGCATTCCCATCTCCACCGCTTTTTGCATCAGCTGCTTCGTCCGCACCGCGCCGTCGAGGAGCGAATACTCGGTATGGAGGTGGAGATGAACAAAGCTGTCGCGCGACATCCGCGCGAAATTTACGTTGCGCGCCGCGCGGTTCAATCCCGGACCGCGTCGGACGGCAAAAAAAGTGCTCTGATCGACCTTATGTCCAAGTTATTGACAGTCATTCACAAAAACGCCTAACGTCTCCATCCCTATGCGTCCCGTCTGGAAAGGCAGTATCAGTTTCGGCTTGGTTTACATCCCAATCTCCGTTTACCCGGCGACGCGCGAAGAGAAAATCAGCTTCCGCCAGCTCCGCGCCAGCGACCTGAGCCCGATTAAATACAAGAAAGTCGCTGAGGCCGACATGAAGGAGGTGTCGGCGGATCAAATCGTCAAGGGCTACGAATTCGAACGCGGCCAGTACGTCGTGATGAAGGAAGAGGATTTCGCGAAGGTGAAGATCGAATCGACGCACTCGATCGATATCACCGATTTCGTGCAGCTCGAGCAGGTCGATCCCAAATTTTTCTACAAACCTTATTTTCTCGAACCGCAGAAAGGCGGCGAGAAAGCCTACGCGCTCCTGCTGAAAGCTCTGCGCAAAAGCGGGCGGATTGGCGTGGCGAAAGTTGTCATCAGCAATCGGGAGCACCTCGCCTCGGTTAAGCCGGACGGGTTATTTCTCATTCTCGAGCTGATGCATTTCGCGAACGAGATCCTTAGTCCCTCGGAGTTGAGCGCGGGAAAGATCGACAATATTTCGGACAAAGAACTGAAGATGGCGGAAACGCTGATCGAATCGATGTCGGTCACCTGGGAGCCCGAAAAATATCGCGACGAATATCGCGATGCGGTCATGGAAGTGATCGAGCTGAAGGCGAAGCATCGCGAAGTCGCCGATCGTCCGGCGGCGAAACCGCGTGCAACCAATGTGGTCGACCTCGTGAAAGTCCTGCAGGAAAGCTTGAACCGGGCTCAGGCCGTGAAGCCGAAACGCAGCAACGGCGCCACCCGCACTCGCTCGACCGCGACACTTGTGAAGCAGAAGCGCCGGGCCGCGGCCTAGGCTGTTTCCGCGGGGAAAAATTGCTGAAGCTGTTTCGCCAGTTTCGGCCCCATCCCGCTCTCCTCGTGCTTGAAGTAGACGAAGACTTCCGCGTGTGAGGAACTTTTCTCGCGAATAGTTTCCGCCCAGCGTTTCACATCGGCTGGTTGATAATCTTCCCGCCGGAGACGGTAATAACTCCAATCCGCCGTCATCACCACCGGCGCGGAAAGTTTTTCCGTATCGGCCAGGCAGAGCGCACAATTGCGTTGGCGCAAAATTTCGAAGATTTCCTCGTTCAGCCATGTTTCACTTCGAAACTCAAAAGCCGCGCGAAGGCTCGGGGGCAAGTGCGCCGTGAATTCCGCCAGGAGCGGCGCATCCTTCTTGAAACTCGCGGGCAACTGAAACAAAACCGGACCGAGCCGCTCGCCGAGGCCGCTCACCACTTCATAAAAATAATCGACCGTATCGGCGCAGTTCCGCAGCTTCGCGAAGTGCGTGACTTTTTGCGGCGCCTTCAGCGCGAAACGAAATCCGTCCGGCGTCAACCGGGTCCAGTTCTCCACCGTTTTCGCCGAGGGAATCCGATGAAAAGTGTAATTCACTTCCGTCGTTGAAAAATGTTCCGCATAAAACGGCAGCATTTTCGCCGCCGGCAAATCCTCCGGATAAAAAGTCCCCTTCCACTCGGCATATTGGAAACCGGATGTGCCGAGGTAAAGATTCACGGCTTTTTGAAGAAGCTGTCGAAATCGCCCGGCTTTTCCGGCGTGCCGGAGGGCGCGGCGTTGCCGGCAAACCATTGCAGCGCTTCCGCGATATGAGGTTGATAGATATCGTGCGCACCATCGAAGCTCTCCAGCCGCACCTTCTGGAATCCCGTGCCGGTGAGCGACCGCTTCACGTATTGCTGGTAATCGGGCGGGGCGATTTTGTCGTTTTTGCCACTGCTCATGAACACCGGCACCGAGAGGAAATTTGGCGGGGCGAGCTGGCGAAAAGTTTTCGATGCCATGTCCTGATTGCAGCCCATCATCAGCAGGCCAATGATCCGGCGATTCTCGCGCGCGAGATCAGCCGCGACGAAGCAACAATTTTTCGCTCCGCCCGACATGCCGCCGCATGCCACCGGCCATTTCTCTGCGCCCGGCCATTGCGTGGCCAGGAAGTCCAGCGCGCCTGCAGCCCCGATTCCGCGCCAAATGCCGCGATCGTCTTTCTGCCCATCGGCGGCCGCCGTTCCCACGACAATCCAGCCCGCATCGGACGCCGGTTGTTTATATTCCGGCAGCGGATCGGTATCGTCGTAATTCTCGGTGTTGGCGATGACGAGGATGGGCCACGGCTTCCGCGGATCGAAGCCGGGCGGAACCACGAGACCGACTTTGATCGCCTTCAGCTTTGCGTTTCCTTCTCGCGTCGCGGTCGCCTGTCGGCGCGCATTTAGTGGCGCTTCGATGTAGAAAACTTCGCCGGGCGATGGAGAAATGGCGTTCGCCGGTGGAGCGGGCGTGGGCGTGGCACTGGCCGCGCGGGTGACGGGAGGGGCGACGCTCGCCGAACCGAATCCGCTCGATCCGTTCACCGTCATCGAAGAATTTTCCACACCCGCGACATCTTTTCGGCTCGGGTTGGCTGGATCAAAAATCCAATCGGTGCCGTTCACCAGAAATTTGTAGGCGTAGCTCCCCGGCGCGAGATCCACCTTCACCGACCACTTTCCGTTCGAGCCCTTTGTCATTGGCTGCGCCTTCCAACCGTTGCTCTCGCACATCAGGGCGACGCTTTGGGCCTCGGACTTATCCAGAAAAAATTCCTGAGTGGCCGCGCCGGCCTGCGTCGCCCACAGCGCGATCAAACCCAGAATGATTGCCCGCCCATGCACGGCCGAATTGTATGGCATTCGGCTCGGACGCCAAGTTGCAAACGCGATTACGAACGCAAGGCCTCGGTCATTTTCACCAGCTCATCCGCGACCAGATCGATTCGCTCCGCGATTTTTTTGTCGATCAGCTTGCCATCTTTGAAAGCCGCTCCGGTGGCGTAGACAAAACGCGGCACGATCACGCAACGGAAATCGAGCATCAGGCTGTTGGCGTAGGCCATGACCGACATGTAACTGGTCATGCCCCCGGCCGCGCAAAGAAATCCCACGATCTTGTCTTCCCACGCGCTGCCGGTGAGTTCGATCATGTTTTTGGCCGAGGCGCTGACGTCGAAGTTGTAAACCGGCGCCGCGACCAGAATGCCATCGGCTTTTTCGATCTCCGCGAGCAAACGCTGCGCGCCGGGCGCGCTGTAACATTGATGAGCATCGCAAAGCGGCAGCTCGATCTCGCTCAGATCAAGCCACGCAGAATCTTTCTTCGTCCGTTGCAGCGCGGCGAAGGCCTCCCGTCCCATCAAACGGCTGCGGCTCCCGGGATTTCCACTGGTGCTTACGACAAGAAATTTCGCCACGCCCGAACGTGCGAGTGAGTCCGCTTTGGCGCAAGTTTGCGGCGCACCCGCGCCTTTTTGCTCTTGATGAAATTTGAGAGTTGCCAGCACCGGAAGCTGTTGCTAAGGAAGCGCGTGCCGCGATTAGCTCAGCCGACCGCAGCGACCGATCACTCGCAATGAAAAAACTCGAAGCCATCATTAAGCCATTCAAACTCGAGGAAGTGAAGGAGGCCCTGGCGGAACTTGGGATCGAGGGCATGACGGTGACGGAGGTCAAAGGCTTCGGTCGCCAGAAGGGGCACACCGAGATTTACCGCGGCAGCGAATACACCGTCGATTTTCTCCCGAAAGTTAAAGTCGAAGTCGTGCTGGCCGACGATATGGTGGACAAAGCCGTCACCGTCGTCGTCGCCGCCGCTAAAACCGGTAAGATTGGCGACGGCAAAGTGTTCGTCCTGCCCGTCGAGCACGCCGTCCGTATCCGCACCGAAGAGATCGGCGAAAAAGCGGTCTAGTGTGTGAGAGTTTCCCCCGCGCCGGCTTTTCCCGCCGGTAGAGTCGCCAGAGTTATTTCAACATCCACCTGCACCTGATTAGCAATGTCCAAAGTAAAAACCCCATCTGACGTTTCGAAAATGATCAAAGACCACGAGGTCAAACTCGTGGATTTCAAATTCACCGATCTGCCCGGCTCCTGGCAGCATTTCACAACGACGCTGACCGAATACAACGAGGAGATCTTCGAGGAAGGCCTCGGCTTCGACGGTTCCAGCATTCGCGGCTGGCGCGCAATCAACGCCAGCGACATGCTCGTCATCCCCGATCCTACGACGGCCTGGATCGATCCTTTCAATGCTGAGCCGACGCTCTCGCTCGTCTGC
>JBBSEO010000041.1:0-12554 GCA_038239645.1 Chthoniobacterales bacterium
AAGGGCACGATCAAGCAGATCATGAACGAGAGCATCAACCAGACGCTCTCGCGCACGATCTTGACCAGCACGGTCACGCTCATTCCGATCCTCTGTCTCTTCTTCTTTGGCGGCGCGGTCCTGCGTGATTTCTCGCTCGCGATCATTATTGGCGTCGTCGTTGGAACGTATTCGTCAATCTTCATTGCTTCACCGATTGTGCTTTGGTGGACCAGGGCGCGTGGCGGCGATACAGGTTCGTTACGGCGCGAGATTACGTCCAAACAGGCAGTGAATCGCCCTGCAACTACTTCGTAATTAGCAGTTTATAACAAAGTTGACGAAGGGCCGCGCTGCGGCTAACCTCGTGGCCTGCTCGATCGAGCAGAAATTTCTCAAGGATCGAGGTGAATTGATGCCAGAAGTCATTGTTCGAAAAGGTGAACCCGTTGATCGGGCGCTCAAGCGCTTGAAGAGCAAACTGGACGCCGAGGGCATTCTGGATGAGGTGCGTCGCTTGCGCGCTTTTGAGACGCCGTCGCAAAAGACCCGTCGCAAGGCCAAAGCCAACGCGAAGCGCGGCCGCACGAAGTTCCGGTTCAACCCGAATGGCTAAGGCCAACGTCTAAACAAGTTTTGGAAAAACGCGGCTTCAGGCCGCGTTTTTTTTAGCCTTCGCACTCGCAGACGACGCGAAAGCCAAGGTCGTTACAGGAGTAATTCGGGAGGTTCGAGTTGCGGGCGGTCACGCGCAGACTGGCGAAACGCGATTTCCAACTTCCGCCGCGGTAGACGCGCTTTGTTCCGGCGTTCGGACCGCGAGGATTTGTCCGCGGCGTCGATTTATACTCCTGAAAGAAGTCACTGCACCATTCCCAGACGTTGCCCGCCATGTCTTCGACACCGAAGGGACTGACGCCACGCGGGAATGACCCCACCGGCGCACTCTCAGCATAGCCGTCGTCGATTTCGCGATCGCTCCAGGCGAAGACGGTATTCTTGTCGGCAAAGTTCGCGAGATCGCCGCGGCCGCTGGAATCTCCCCAAGGAAATTTCCGGCCATCCAGCCCGCGCCCGGCGTACTCCCATTCCGCTTCGGTGGGCAATCGATATTTTCTCCGCTCCCGCCCGCTGAGCCACTGACAGAATCTCGCGGCATCCAGATAGGTAACGTGCACCGCGGGGTGCCGGTCGCAGGTGCCCGGCGCGCGTTTCCGTTTATACGCCTGATCGAATTGCTCGAACTGGCCGTTCGTCACGACAAACCGAGCGATGTAAAAACGCGTGATGGTGACGGAAGCGACCGGACCTTCGTTGGGCGCCGCCTCGGGATCCGTGCTGCCCATTCGGAAAGTGCCGGATGGAATCAGATACATCTGGCCACCGACGGAATTGGTAAAATTGACGAAACGGCGACGTTCTTCGTCCGGCTGCATTGGCGGCGTAGATTCAACCGTAGGCGCCGACTCTTCCGCGGGTTTGCTGGGCCGCGGAGCGACAACGGTAACGCGGGGTGCCGCCGCCACACTCGGCTCTGGCGCGCTGTCTTCCATCTGGTCGAGGTAATCGTCGACCATGTCTTCGGCCTCGCCGGCATCGACGCCAAGATTTTCCGCCATGTTGATGAAAGCGTCGCGCTGGTCGTCGGTCATCGAGTCGGTATCGAGGCCGCTCAGACGCAGCATGCGCGCAAATTCCGTCTTCGGATCCGCCGCTTCACGCGCCGCGGGCGGCGGCGGAGCGGCCACCGGAGGCGGCGCTGCAAAGCGTTTGGAGCCGGTGTCCTCTAACTCTTTTTCGATGAACTCGGCCACCTGCTCGTCGGACAACCCGTGCTCGGCGCCGAAGCGGTACAACGTTTTCTCCTCGTCCGAGGTGAGGAGACCGTCCGCGATGGAAAAGGCGAGGAACTTATGAAATTCCATGATCGCCTCCTCCTGCGCCAGCGCCGCGAGTTCTTCGTCCACCCGTTGGCGGCGGACAGGATCCAGCAACTCGACTCGGGCTTCGGTCAAATAACGTGACGATTCATCCAGGCCGGTCCGTAGAAGCTGGGCGACGGGATTGCTCGGCTGGTTCTTCAGCGGCAATTTCTTTTGCCACCAGCGCAGGAGCTCTCGGCAATGCTCCTCGATTAGCTCATTGCTCGGGTTCTGCCGCGGATCGAGGCAGAGACGCTCGTAAGGATTAGGCGACTTGTATTTGCTCCAGCCGTCCCACTTTTTCGGGTCGTCCGGGAGCGGAACAGGGAGAACAGCGATGCATTTAACGCTGATCACGCCACGCTCAACGACTGGAGGTTTGCGCTTGCCGCTTCCATCTCACCCGGCGAAATGCCGACGTTCCGCTCGATCGAGACCTTGGCCCGGTTGCCGGACGCTTCGACGGAAACTTGCAGCACTTGGTTCGCATTATATTCGTAGGTCAGCGCCACCGGCGAGCCTTTCGGCAGGAACGCCGGCAGCTCGACATCGCATATCCCCAGCGGCGTGCACTCGGTTGGCATCGTGCTTTCGCCTTCCACCACCCGCACCACCGCGCGTTGCATGTTCGCCATCGCGGTGCCGAAGGAGTTGCGGCCGGTCGCGGGAATCGCGCTCATCTTGCGAATCATCGGGAAAACGTATTCTTCGAGCTGCGCTTCATCCCACAGCACCACCCCGAGCGTGTGCGAGGTAATGTTGGTGACCTGAATCAGGCCGCCGTCGCGCCCGGCGAACTGCTCGCGGGTCGTGTCGGGCACCATTTGTTCGCCGGAACGCTTCTCTTCGTCCAACAGCGACAAAATTCCCTGGATCGCCGCGCCCATGGCGACGGCTTCGTCCGGATTGACGTCATCAATCACCGGCGCACTCGTTAGCTGCGAAATCAATTGCCGGACCATCGGCATGCGCGTCATGCCGCCGACGAGCAGGACCTTGTCGATCTGGTCCCAGGTCATGCTTGCTTCCTGCATCACCATCTCGCAAATCGTTTTGCATTTTTCGACGAGATGCTGGCAGCGCCGCTCGAATTCCTCACGCGTGATCTCGAGCTTCACGCTCTTGCCGTTGTGCTGGTGCACGAGCGCAGTCTGGTTGCGGGTGGAAAGCTGAATCTTCGAGGAAAGGGCGCGGGTGTGGAGGTCCTGGTAGCTCTGCAGGTCGAGCAACGGATTCTCGCCATGCTGGCGATCAAATTCTTCGGCGACGAAATTCGTAATAACGTCGTCCCAATCCTTTCCGCCCAGCCGATGATCGCCGTTGGTTGCGATCATGGTGATGTGGTTGCCCTCGATCCGCATGATCGTGACGTCGAAGGTGCCGCCGCCGAGATCGAAGACGAAAACGGTCTGGTCCTGTTCCAACTTGTCGAGCCCGTAGGCGACCGCGGCGGAAGTCGGTTCGTTGATGATCTGAAGCACGTTCAATCCGGCGAGCTTTCCGGCCGTGATCGTCGCGGTGCGTTCCGCGTCGTTGAAATAGGCGGGAACGGTGATGACTGCGTCGGTGATCGGCTGCTTCAGGTATTTTTCTGCGTCCAGCTTGAGCTTCTTCAGAATGAGCGCGCTCAATTCTTCGGCGGAATACATCTTGCCGCCGAACTCGCGATGAAACTGTTCTTTGGGTTTCCCCATCTCGCGCTTGACGAAATCGACAATTTTTTCCGGCTCGGCCACGGCGTTGTTCCTCGCGGTCGTGCCGACGATGACGTTGGAGCCGTCAAACAGAATGACGCTGGGCGTGATCCGTTCGCTGTCGGAATTCGGAATGATTTGCGGCTTTCCGTAGGCGTCGATGTGCGCGACGGCCGAAAACGTGGTGCCCAGGTCAATGCCGACTGCTTTGCGTTCGCTCATGTTCGGAGAAGTAAGACAAAAGTCGGGATTCCGAGGTGCAAATTCCGTGCCGTTTTGGGGAATGATTTTCCCTCGTGCACAGAGGTGCTGGCGAAGGCAGCTCCCACCGCCGCTTTTAGAAGCGCTGAGCGATGACTTCTTCCGGCCGCAAAACGTTGCCGCGCCAGGTAAAACCGCGCTTCACCCGCATGACAATTCGACCGTCATCTTCGGCGAATTCGGCCGGTTCAAAGCTAACTACCTTGTGCTGCGCCAAGTCGACGAATTCCTTCGTTTCGACTTCGGCGACTTCCAGCCGATGCAAGACCTCAGTCAGAGCGTGGATGGCGTTCTCCAGGTTGTCCCGCCAGCGCTCGATCCGTTCCGTTTTCCCGCCCTTCGAGATCGCGTTCTTGAGTTGATCCGACAACGTCGAGAGGTCGTCGAACAACACCAGCAGATCGCGCACGAACGGCTTTTGCAGCGATTCGTGAATGAAATTGTCGCGATATTTCAGAAGCTCGTCGTGGAGCGAATCGAACAGTTTCTGGTTCACCGTCTCGCTCTTGCGGATGGCGGTGAGATGTTCCTCGAGCCGGGCAAACTGCGCCTCGTTCGACGATGACGACGAAAGGTTCTGCGTCATGTTTTCGATCCGTGCGCTCAGGACGGACTCGACATTCTGCAGGTTCGCGTTCAGGAGCTGAAACTCGCGCATCACCGCCGCGGCGAGGTCAGGGGTCGCGTTGGCGAGGCGAGCAGCCTCGCGCGGGATTGCCGCCTTCGCGCTGAGCTCGCGCATGCTACTGGCAAATTCGTTTGGCATCTAGGCTCCGAAATGCCTGCGAATGGCCTCGACCAAGCCGCCGATGTCATGACGCTTCGCTTCGACATCGACCTTTAATCCGCGCGCGCGCGCCGTCGCCGAGGTGATCGGTCCGATGCTCGCGACCTTCAATCCTTCCGGCCAGGAAAGATTCAGCGCGAGGAAGTTTTCGACCGTCGAAGAGCTGGTAAAAGTGATGAGATCAGCGCCTTCTTCGGCAAAACGACGCCGCGCCCCGGTCGCATCACGCGTCTCCGGAACTGTCTGGTAGGCAAAGCCTTCGTCGACGATCGCTCCCATGGTCGAGAGTTCTCTCGGGAGCAAGTCCCGCGCCTTCTCCGCGCGCGCGATCAGGACCTTTAGGTTCTCAACGCCGCCCAGCTTTCGGAATTCAGAGACCACTGCTTCCGCCACGAACTCCGCCGGCTGCAGATCGACGTGCAGACGGAAATCCTTCACCCGCTGCGCCGTCGCCGGACCGATGGCGGCGATCTTGACCGGGCCGATTTCGCGGGCGTCGTCGTAGAGCTTGAAGAAGAGATCGAAGAACGCGTCCACCCCGTTCGGGCTGGTGAAAATGATCCAGTCGTAGCTGTGCGCTTCCTGCACCAGCTCGGCGAACTCGCGCAAATTGGTCGGCTTCTCGATGCGAATCGTCGCCAGTTCCATCACGTCCGCGCCCAGCGCGCGCAGTTGGGAACTAAGCGCGCCGGCCTGCTTCCGCGTCCGCGTCACCACGATTCGCTTCCCGAAAAGTGGCCGGTTCTCAAACCAGCTCAGTTTTTCTCGTAGGCCGACCACTTCACCAAAAATCGCGATCGCCGGCGCCGCCAGGCCCGTGTCGGTCGCACGCCGCGCGATGTCGCCGAGCGTGCCGACGAGCGTTTTTTGTCGCGCCGTCGTCCCCCACCGCACCAGCGCCACCGGCAAATCGACGCTCGTTCCATGCGCCATCATTTCCCGCGCGATTCCATCCAGATTTTCCACGCCCATTAACATCACCTGCGTCCCGCCAAGTTTCGCGAGCGCGGCAAAGTCGAGCGCGCTCTGGCCCTTCGCCGGATCTTCGTGCCCGGTGAAAAATGTGACGTGCGAATTGTGCGCCCGTTCCGTCACCGGAATTCCCGCGTAAGCCGGGACGGCGATCGCAGAAGTCACGCCCGGCACGATCTCGAAATTCATTCCCGCCGCCGCAAGCGCATTCGCTTCCTCGGCGCCGCGTCCGAACATGAAAGGATCGCCGCCCTTCAAACGTATCACCCGCTTCCCGGAGGTGGTGTGCTCGACCAGAAGGGCGTTGATCTGGGCCTGCGTGAAAGTGTGCTCGCCCGCGCGTTTCCCGGCGAAAATAATCTCTGCCGCCTCCGGAGCCCACGCCAGAATTTCCGGATTGCAGAGGGCGTCGTAGACAATGACCTCGGCGCTCTCGATCAATTCGCGCGCGCGCAACGTCACGAGACCAAGATCGCCTGGGCCGGCGCCGACCAAAAAACAGCGACCAAGATTCGTTTTTTTGACGCTCATTTCATGATCGCTTCGTGCGCTTCGGCCGCCATTTTTCGCGGATCCGTTCCCTCACGCCGCGCCATCCTTGGCGCCGCGCCTTCGCCAAACAGTTGCACACGCAATTCCATTTTCTCACCATCGATCATCCGCGCGTGCGCTCCAACCGGCGTTCCACAATCACCCGCAATAAGACGCAGGAACTCGCGCTCGGCGCTTAAACAGTTTCGCGTTCCCGGATCATTCAGCGGCGCAAAATCCGCCGCCTCCGCGGTGCGCGTTTGCAGGGCAATGATTCCCTGCCCGCCCGCCGGCACAAAAATTTCCAAAGGTAAAACCTCCGCGAAAACTTCGTGCCCTTCGAACTGAAAACGTGGCGGAAGAAATTTCAGGCGCTCCAGGCCCGCACGCGCGAGAACAACGGCGTCCCAATCGCTTTCCAAAAATTTTCGCAGGCGCGTCGGAATGTTTCCGCGCAAATCGGTCAACGCGAAATCAGGGCGCGACCATTGCAACTGACGTTGGCGCCGAATGCTTCCGGTCCCGATTTTCGCCCCGTGCCGCAAAGCGGCGAGCGATTCTCCGGTTTTTGTCAGCACGACATCCTCGACCGTTCCCCGCGGCAGGACGGCCGCAATCGCAAACTCGCCCGGCATTTCGCTCGGTAGATCCTTCGCGCTATGGACTGCAAGATCGATCTCCTTCACGGCCAGCGCCCGTTCGAGCTCGGCCGTGAACACTCCCTTTCGTCCCGCCGGTCTTGCCCCGATCGCAGACGCTTCGTCGCCGCGCGTCCGCACGACTTGCACGCGGACCGTTCGACCGATTTCCAGCAAGGCGCGCTCAACCGTGCGCGCCTGCGTCAAAGCGAGATCGCTGCCGCGCGTTCCCAGAATCACCTCGCAACTGCCCGCTGCGCCCATCGCGCTACGATCCCGGCGCAGGCCAGGCCGGCGACAGGTTGGCGGAATTGAGCGACGACCTTTCGCGCGATCCGGCCGCGCGAAGTTTCCCGGCGAAATCGGTGACGTGGTCATCAATGATTTCCTCAGCGAGGACGAACTGCTGCCGGCGCAATTCCACCGCTTCGTTCGCAATCGTTTGCAGGGAATCGATGTCGTAGAGATAAACCCCCTCGACCGCGTTCACCTCCGCCGCCACGTTCCGCGGCACGGCAATGTCGATGATGAAAAGCGGACGATCGGAGCGCTCGGCCAAATAGGGTTCGAGCAGATCGCGACGGAGGAACGCGGTTTCCGCCGCGGTGGAAGAAATCAGAATGTCGATCTCGCGACATTGATCGATCCATTGTCCGAACGGAACTGCGATTCCCTCGAGCGCAGCGGCAAGTTGTTCCGCGCGTTCCGGCGACCGGTTGCTCACGCGCAAATCGGAAACGCCGCGCGCGGCCAGCGCCCGCAACGTTTTCTCGCTCGCCTCGCCTGCGCCAAGGACCAGCACTTTCCGGCCACGTAAATCGCCAAAGATTTTTTCCGCGAGATCAACCGCGACGGAACCGACAGACACGGAACCGCGGGTGATGTGCGTCTTTGTTCTGACCTGTTTCGCGACGCGGAAAGCCCGCTGACAAAGCCGATGCAGCAACGGACCGGCCTGCCCATGCGCGCGGGCCGATTCATAGGCGCGTTTCGCCTGGCCCAGAATTTCCGTCTCCCCCACCACCATCGATTCCAAACCCGAAACCACGCGGAACAAATGCCGTGCGCATCCCACGCCTTCGTGGGTGTAGAAAGCGTCGGGCGCGGCCGGTTGATCATCGGCCGATAAGGAGCGGATCAAATCCGAAACAGACGGCGCCGATTTCGCGCCCACATAAATTTCCACGCGATTACAGGTGGATAGAAGCAGAAATTCCTCGCAACCGGCCGAACGCAACGCGGCCGCGGTGTCGGCCGTTCCCGCGTAGCGTTCCCGCACTTCGATCGAAGCGGTGCGATAATTGAGGCCGAGACAAAACAGGTTCATCACGCGCGGCGAGCGACAAATTCAATGCTCCAGAGCAACGAGAGCGCAGCCGCAAACGCGAAGACGCTGAAAGCAGCGATGCGCCGGGGAGCAATCGCGCGCGCCCGCGGCGCGAAGAGAAGGGCTCCGTAAACCAGCCAGATTATTCCTGCGAAAATCATCTTGAAGACCGGCAAGGGCTCGCCAGTCAGGAAGCCACTGACCAAACCGAAAGTGTAGAGCACAAACCCAATCCAAAGCAGCCGTTGCAGCGCCGCGAACAATGTCGGCAGCGGCGGCAAATGGTAGTAGATCGACCCGAGCGCATGCGTTTTCAGCTGACGCTCCTGCACCAGGTACATCGCGCCCGCGACGCAGGCCAGGGCGAACGCGCCATAGGCCAACATCGAGATCGAAGCATGCATTTCCAGCCAGCCGTTCGGGCGAACGAGGCCTGCCCGCATCGAATCGATCGGCGAGAGCAACGCGATTCCCTGCACCAGGAAGACCAGAGGCGCGGTGAATGCGCCCATGAGTGAAAGTCGATAGGCCGAGCCAATCACGAGATAGAAAAGTGCAATCGACCAGGCGAGGAAGATCAGCACTTCAAACAGATTCGTGATTGGGCAACGCCCGTCTGCCCGTCCGCGCAACCAGAGGAAACCGGTCTGGAGGGCAAAACCAAACACGATCATGGTGAAATTGAACATCGTGCGCTGGAAAACACGGGCGCGCAGAAGCAGGATCGTGCGCGCGAAAGCGGCGAAATAACAAAGGGTTGAGAGGTAAAGCAGCGACCGATCCACGAGGACGAGCAGCTTACGAAGAGCCATGCGAACTGGCAACCGCCGCGGTTTGACGACCGGGAGCCACGCGTTAACGTCGCCGCGCCATGGCAGATGATATTATCGCCAAACTTCGCGCCGCGGTGCGCGACGTGCCTGACTTCCCAAAGCCTGGGATCGTCTTCAAGGACATCACGCCGCTGCTGAGTGACGGGGCCTTGTTTCGAAACGCGATCGATCTTTTCCTCGAGCGCTGCCGCTCACTCAAGATCGACAAAATCGTCGGGATCGACGCCCGCGGTTTTCTCTTCGGGTCGGCGGTCGCCTACGAGCTCGGGGTGGGCTTCGTCCCGCTGCGGAAAAAAGGGAAGCTTCCCTATAAAACCGAGAGCGCCACTTACTCCCTGGAATACGGCGAAGCCGCGATGGAATTGCACGTCGACGCGATCGAACCCGGCGAGAAAATTGTCCTGATCGACGATCTTCTTGCGACTGGCGGCACGAGCGCATCCGCGGTGATGTTGATCGAGAAAATTGGCGGCGAATTGCTCGAAGCAATGTTCCTGATCGAGCTCGAATTTCTCCACGGCCGCGCCAAGCTGCCGTCAACGGAAGTGACGTCGTTCCTGCGTTACTGAGGTTTCGCGAAAATCTCGCGTAGCCGGTCGTGCGGCAATGCGATGACTTTGTGGTCGTCGCGCCCGGTCATGTCGTGATTGTCCACCAGCGCGTTGATGATCGCTTCCTCCGTGGCCTGGACGGTCGCCTCGAAAATTGGATCGATCGCGTCGTTGGAAAATTCTTCGACCTGACGCGTCGCCGGTTCGGAATCCGCGGCGTGCGGGTTGGCGGTGGAAAATGCGACGAATAGATCGCCGGAGCCATTTCCAGAAACGCTGCCGGTGCGGGCCAGTCCCATCGAAGCGCGCCGGGCCAGCCGCGTCAATTGATGCGGGAGGAGGGGCGCGTCCGTCGCGATGACAATAATGATCGAACCAGTTTCGCGCGGATAAACCGAGCCGGGAATGGCCTTACCGATTTCTCGACCACGAATCGTTAGCTGAGAACGCCGGCCGCAATTCGCCTGCACAAACGCGCCCATGGTAAAATTCCGCCCGCCGATTTTCACCACGCGCGAGGAGGTCCCGTTCCCGCCCTTGAACTCGTAGCAGATCATCCCCGTGCCGCCGCCCGCGCTCCCCTCCTCGATTGCGCCGCGGTGCGCGGCCTCGATCGCCTCCGCCACATGCTCGGGCTTCACATGAAAACCGTCGACGTCGTTCAACCAGCCGTCCCACGTTTCGGCCACGATCGGCAGACTCCACGCGAAACCCTGCGCATCCGGCCCGCCGTGCGCGAGCCGCCACGCGATCACCGCGTCTCGCGCCACGCCGACGCTGTGCGTGTTCGTCAGGACAATCGGGCCTTCGAGAAATCCACTCTCCTCCAGCCAGGCCGCGCCCGTCATTTCGCCGTTGCCATTCAGCGCAAAGTAACCGGCGAAAACCGGATCGTTCATTTGCACGCGACCTCGCGGCATGATCGCCGTCACGCCTGTTCGCACCGGGCCTTCGCCCACCTTCAGCTTGCCCTCCCCCCGAATGATCGTGGCGTAACCGACTTCAACCCCCGGCACGTCGGTGATCGCATTCCATTTCCCGGGCGTGCCGTCGAATGGAATCCCGAGATCGCGGGCGCGTTCCGCGGTGGGCGGCGCCGAAATCGGTTCGCGCCCGAGCCCGCTGGTCGCCAACAGCAATACCCCAAGGAGGGTGATCGGGACTTTCATAACGCAGGCGCGGTTCTGCCGCTGTACTTGGTCAGTAGGTGGTCGATGTAGTTGCTATAAAGCTGCGCCGTTGCCGCGCTATCGATAAACAGGATATTTTCGGCGTTGTATTGCGCGCTTCGGGAAAAATTGTACGAGCCGGTGATGACGGTGTCGTCGATCAGCAGGACTTTGTTGTGCATGAAATCGTGCCGTCCCGTCGGCGAGTAGGGCGTCGAATTTTTTCCGGCTAATCTGGCGCGCTGCACGATTTCTTCGACCGCGGGGATTTTCCAGCGATTAGACGGCACGGTCTGCCACTGCCGATAAACGTCCGCCATCTGGGTGCGATCGTAAATGCCGTCCATCGCGATCCGGCCGGCGCGCAGCAGCCGCAGCAAAGCATCGAGCAACGTGCCGGAATTCAGGAGGAGACTGCAAATTCGAATACGCCGCTGGGCAGCGCTGACCCGACGCGCGATCTCGGCGTCGATCTCCAAGCCACAACCGGGCGAAAACATCACTCGAAGCGACGCCGCCGCGTCGTGAAAACTTAGCTCGGTCGCGACCGTCGTGATCGCTCCCGTATTCTCAAAGTTGCTTCGTTCCCAGATTTCCTCGAAATCGCGATTGTAATAAGAGGCGATCGTGGCCGAGTCGATCATGACGACGTTGTTTTCCATGAGCGTAAACGCGTCGTCGGTAAGATTGAGCGAACCCGTCCAGACGGCGGCGCTGTCGCGCACGATGAATTTCTGGTGCATCAGTTTCATTCCGGCGATGCGCCGCCACGGATAGCCGAGCGACTGCACCTGCACGCCTGTCCCGGGAGACGCCGGATCCTGGCCGGCGGCAAGATTCGGATCGAGCGGTTTGTCGCCATCGTAAATGAAGCGGATTTGCACTCCCGCATCAGCGCGACTCTTGAGAGCGGCGGCGAACTGACTTTTCAAGGCGTCGCCCAGCCGCATGTCGTAAATCGCAAAGTCGAGCGTGCGTTGCGCGCCGGCGATGAAATCAGTCAGGCGCGTCATCACGCTCGCGGCGGTCTGCTCGCCCTCGGCGAGGAAGAAGAACGAGAGATTGTCGGCGGCCACCGCACTGCCTTAACCGAAACCTCGCCGGTGCGCATTTCTATTTTTGAAAGGCGGCGGGCAACGCTAAGTTAAACGCGTGAGCTACGAGGTTTTCGCCCGCAAATATCGACCCCAGACATTTGATGATCTCGTGGGTCAGGCGCACGTCTCGCGCACGCTCAAGAACGCGGTCGAGCAAAATCGACTGGCGCACGCCTATCTTTTCGTCGGCCCTCGCGGGACCGGCAAGACTTCGACCGCGCGCATCCTGGCCAAGGCGCTGAATTGTTCGAACGCGAAAGCGCCCACGATCAAGCCCTGCGGAGAATGCGACAACTGCCGCGAAATCGCCGGGGGCAACAGCCTGGACGTGCTCGAAATTGACGGCGCCAGCAACAACGGCGTCGAACAGGTGCGCGAGCTGCGCGACAACGTCCGCTACGCCCCCAGCAAATCGCGTTTCAAGATCTACATCATCGACGAAGTGCACATGCTCTCGTCCGCCGCCTTCAACGCTTTGCTCAAGACGCTGGAAGAACCGCCCCCGCACGTAAAATTCATTTTTGCCACGACCGAGCCGCAGAAAGTTCTGCCGACGATCGTCTCGCGCTGTCAGCGTTTCGATCTTCATCGGATCGCCACCAACCTGATCGCGCAGCAGCTGCTCGAGATTGCGAAAAAGGAAAAGGTGAAGCTCGCGCCCGCCGCCGCCCAAAGCATCGCGCGCGGGGCTGAAGGCGGGATGCGCGATGCAGAATCAATGCTCGATCAGCTCGTCTCGTTTTGCGGGGAGAAGATCGACGAAGCCGATGTGCTCAACGTTTTCGGTTTCACC
>JBBSEO010000042.1:0-12339 GCA_038239645.1 Chthoniobacterales bacterium
GTGAGCTGGTCGAAACCAATCTCGCGATTTTCGGCAGCGGGACCGATGTCGTGCTGATCGATCCGGTCCACATCCAAACTGTCGCGGTGACTGCGCCGATACCACCGCCGAGCGAGTTCGGGCCGCCACAAACGATTATCTCGCCGAATCCCTATGTCATCGGACCGGGCGCTCAGATTCATACCGATCCGACAATCGTCGCAAACGGCGTCACCAATTATGGGACGATCTTCCGCGACACGGCGACGGATGGAGCCCGCTCGGCTTGGATGTTTGGTAGCACCGGTCCTTTTGACACCTTGTCGGGTTTTGACTCTTCGAGCGGTCCGCTCAATCAGGTGGCAACATTTAAGTTTCAAAACCTGAGCCTGGGAACCGATCCTTTGGTCTCGGCCGGGAACGGCGGGCCGATGAAACTGGCCTTGATCGGAGTTGACGGCATCAGTTCGACCGCGCCGGGAGGGAGCTTCACTTTTGGAGGTTTGCTGGTGGTGCTGCTCGCGACTGTGAACGGGCCGATTCAACCTGGGTCCGAGATTGCCTTCCAGAATATCCAGGCGCTGTTTCTTTATGCGCGAGGATCGAACGGCAATCTGTCTCTCAACAGTGCCGTGGCTGGAACGACGAGCCTGACGCTGGCGGCGCAAGGCTCGATGACGATTGGCGGTAACATCTCCACCCGGGAATTCATGGCCACGACCGGCGGCGATTATCTGGGTGGTAACGGTAGTATCACCGCCAAGGATCTGCAGATCGCGACCGGCGGGAATCTGTTCCTCGACGCGAGCCGGATCGCCGAGTGGTCTTCAGGAAACGGTTCGTTGGAACTGACCGCGGCCGGCACGCTTACTTTTCACGCGGCGAATTATTCCACGGCGCGAGATGTTACCGCAGGCTGGGGGAACGATCGTTTTTGACAGCGCTTCGCCCTCGTCCGTTTCCAGCAGCGGTCGAGTTTCCTTCAATGCGGGCTCCGGCGGCTTGTCCGCCCCGACAACCACCTTCGGAGGCCAAAATGTTTCACTGCAATCGACCGGCGATATCACGCTCGCTGCGTCCGACTTTGCTAATGGATCGATCGCGGCTGGCCAGACCATCAGCGCGACGGGTGCCTTGCAAGTTCCTTCGCTTACCACCGACTTGGATCTTGCGGCCGGCAGGATCCACGCCAATAGCGTTCAAGCGGGTCGCGACGTCACGGTCGCGAACGAAATCGCGCTCCGCGGAGGCTCGCTCTCTGCCGGAGGATCGATCGCGGCGGCTTCGATTTCCTACCTCGGCACGAACGCAAGTGTCAGCGCTGGCGGTAACATTAACGTCGGCGGAACGATCGATCTTACGGTGAATTCGACGCTGTCCGCCGGAGGAAATATCGCGGCGAACTCCATCACCGCGGGCTCCGTCCGCGCGGGTGGCAGCGTGACGCTCGATGGCTCGGATAGTTTCAGTTACGGAATCCTGGCGTCGAACCTGCAGGCGGATTCTCTTGTTTTCATCAACAGCCTGCGCATCGCCCCGACCTATAACGGAAGTGGCAACGATGCCTTTACCCCTAACGACCTAAATATCGTTACCGGCTCCATTCACAGCTCCGGTGCGATGATCCCATTCCTTTCCGCCGACGGCCTGAGCGCAAATCCGTTTGGAGGTGTATCGACGCCGGGAAGCGGCGGAGCTGTTTCGGTGAATGTGACTCAATCGGGCCTGGCGATCGCCCCCGGGGGCGGCATCTCGTTTATCTCTGCCAACGGGGGGATATTCAACGATGTCGGACCATTTGGTCGTGGTAATGGCGGGAGTTTGAACATTAACACGGCGGGGGACATGTCGGTGGACGCGCCGATCTAGGCGACAAGCGGCGCCTTCCAGGGGTTTGGGGGAATGGCAGGTAATGGCGGGAGTGTTTCACTCGCTTCGGATTCCGGGAGCGTATCTGTTTCGTCGCGCGTGCAGGTATCGTCCAATGACCAGGGGTCGGGCGGCCGCCGCAGCGTCAAGGGTGGCAGCATCGCTATTCGCAGCGGAAAGTCGACCGGCGTCGCCGTGAACATCTCAAACTCGAGCCAGCTTCTCGCTCTTCTTGATGCGGCCGCACCGGGGCCGGGCGGAAAGATTACGATTCTCGCCACGGGCGCGAACAGCATCGCGAACGTAAACGGAAATCTGGTCGCGGATCGCGGCACGATCGATCTCCGCCACACCGGTGATAACGGTTCACGCTCAATCTTGGCGGCCCCAACTCCACCGACACCCTTAACGCTCACGCCGACGTGATCAAAGCCAGCGCGCTGGGCGCGAACGGAACTGTGAATATCGGGCGTGGCGTTCTTTCCGCGGATACGACTCTTCAGCTCTACGCGCCCGGAAGTAACGGCACGGTCAATTTCATCGCGAACGTTTCCCTCAACGGGGCCGGCGCCAAGACAATCGCTGGCAACACCATCAACATCTTTAATGGCGTCGTCGTTACCGTGGGTGGCTCGAATCCGGCTAACATTTTCACCAACCATGCGAACTACACCGGCTTTGGTGGAAACGGCACGCTCACGGGGACATTTAGTGGCGTCGGCGCGAACGCGCCCAAGTCACTCGATCAGGCCCCTCCGCTCGGGCCGCCGCCCGGCGGTTAAAGTCTTGACGCTTTTCGCGCGTGGGTTCAATAGAGCCGACGTGATTTACCGGATTGCGTGCCTGCTCGTCTGCACGCCGCTGCTGCCCGCGCTCGCCCAGGGGCCGGATCGCGCGGGAATGTTCCGCGGAGTCGAAGCGGCGGGAAACGGTTTTGTCGGCGGTCACGCGGTTGCAACCGCGAACGACGCGGACCTGGGCGATCAAATCGAGTTCGGTGGTGGTTCGATTTCATCCGGTCCTCCATTCTCGATCACTGCCGATTTTCCTTTTTTCTATACCTCGAACGCGCGCCTCGTTCGCGACGGAGCGAAGAGCGACTTTGTCCTGGCTCCGGAGTTTTCCGCCCTCTATCAACCTCACCTGACGGAAGCGCTCTCGGCCGAATTTTCCGTTTCGGAACAACTCTTCTATTTTGCTCGTCGGAGCGGGGCGAGCTTCGGGAGCTTCGGCGCGCAAGCGGGAGTGGACTACGAACTGGCAGACTGGAACCACGCTCTCCTGCGCGCACTTTACGATTATCAGCGACAGACACCGCTCGACGGCGCGGCCGCGACTTATTCAAGTCATGGAGTTTTGCTCAATGCCGAGGTGCCGCTGCCGGTGAGCGAAAATCAACGGGCAGCCGTCGGATTGCTCGGACGGATCGATCTGAGTGCTTTCCCGTCACGGTCGGAGCGTTATCAACTTGCACCCTATCTTTCCTACTCGATCGAAGTTGCGCGTCATCTTTCACTTAATGCTTATGCGGAGCTGGATCTGCGGAAGTATGCGCATGGCGAGCGCCGGGAGGGCGAGGCGCTCGCGGCGTTAAGCGCAAGCTATGAACTCGGACGCTACCTGCGCCTAAGTCTCGTTGGCTCTGCCGCCGCAAATCGTTCGAACGAAAGTTTCTACAATTATAATGTTGGCAACCTTGGCGGTGCGTTCACCTTGAACTGGAGATTTTGAAATGAGATCGAAACCTGTTCTGCTTTTCCTCTTGCTCGGTCTGGCCGCGCTCGGTTCAGTCTGGGCGGCAAATCAAGCGGCCCGCGTGACCCAAGTCGTGCGGGAAGTAAAGATTATCGGCGGGAGTTCCCCGCACTCCGCGACCACCAATGAGACCATTGCCGCCGGTAACGGCTTGCGCACGGGGAACGAATCCCGCGCCGAGCTGACATTTCCCGACCTAACGATCACGCGGGTGGGCGCAAACAGTATCTATAGTTTCGAGCGCGGCGGGCGGACTGCCAACCTGGCTGACGGCGCGATCCTCCTGCGCGTCCCGAAAGATTCGGGAGGCGCCCGCATCGGGACGCCGGCGGTGACGGTCGGCATTACTGGCACGACGGTTCTTTTCGAGTTTCATCCGCGCACTTATAGCAAGCTCATTGTCCTCGAGGGCAGCAGCCGTTTGTGGCTGAATGGCGATCCTTCGCATTTCGCCACGCTCCACGCGGGACAGATGATTGTCGTGAAAGCGGGCGCGACCCAGCTCCCGCCACCCGTTACGATCGACCTCGCGCGTGTCGTTAGTAGCGCGGTTCTCATCACTCAATTCCCGCCGTTGCCCAGTTTTGATCTCATTCGCGCAGCAATTAAAGGGCAGGGGAGCGCTGGGCCGGGGTCGTTGGCCAGCGATCCGACCGGACTGCGCGCGCGCGATCTCGATGCTTCGACTCGCCCCAGTGCGACTCCGCGCAAGCGGCTTCCCGACAATCGCCAGAAGCGCTGAACCCCGCGTCGTTAGCGCGCGGGAATGACCAGGGTTTGGCCGGCGGTCAGTTTCTTTGGGTCATTGATCACGCCGCGATTAGCATTCAGAATATTTTTCCAGTGGGTCGATGATTTGAAAAATTTCCGGGAGATCGAGGCGAGGGTGTCGCCCCTTTGAACGACATAAGTGCGGCCACTCGCCAGCCCCGCCCTGGATGATTTATCGGCCGGCACCGCTTTGCCCTTTAATTCATCGTTCTCCCGGTGCAGGGCGAGGTTTTCATTCCGCAGCCGCGTCGCTTCGCCGCGCGACAGGACGGCGTCACCGGAAAGGGTCGTTTGCAAAGCTACTTCGTCGCGCTTCACGAAATTCTTCACATCGGCGGCGTGTGGACCGTTAGGCGCAATGGCGAGGTAGCGTCGAAAATGGTGAATTGCGCTCAGCGGATTATTTAGTTTTTCATCGTAAAGGAGTGCGAGTTTGTAATGCACTTCGGCATCGCTCGGGCGATCCTCCAGCGCGGATTCGTAAAGGCTGATCGCCCGATCCGCGTCGCCCGCGTTCGCCCGTGTCTCCGCGTCGATCAAACGCTGCGTGTGCCTGGGATTGACCATGCGATCGCAGCCCCCGCAAGCAAGCATGAGCATAATGACAAGATTTTGTGCCTTCATCGTCGCCGCTTATCGCTCAGTATTTCGGCAGCGCCGGATCGACTAAACGCCGCCAGGCATCGATCCCACCTTCGAGATTAAAGAGGTTGCGAAAACCTTGCTCCTGCAAAAAATCGATCGCGTGCGCGCTGCGCACGCCACTTTTGCAGATCACCACCGTTGGTGTTTCACGGGAAATCCGGCCGGCCCATTCCGTCATTTCACCGAGGGGTAGTAGTTCGGCGTCCGCTATCCGCGCGATGTCGAACTCGAACGGCTCGCGCACGTCGATCAACTTCATCGTTTCCCCGCGCTGCAATCGCGACTGTAATTGCAGCGCGGTGATCGAGGGAACTTCATGATTGTCGCCCGTCCCACAGAATAACTGGTAATCGATCGGTGCCGTGATGCGCGGCGCGTCGCCGCAAACGGGACAATCCGGATCGCGCCGAATTTTGAATTCGCGAAAGCGATGACGCCAGCCATCGAAATGCAAAAGACGTCCAGCGAGCGTTTCGCCGAGATCGAGTAAAAGCTTGATTGCCTCGAGCGCTTGCAATGTCCCGATGATTCCCGGGAGAACTCCCAGGACACCGGCCTCCGCGCAGTTCGGCACGGCTTCGGGCGGGGGCGGCTCGGGAAAAAGGCAGCGGTAGCACGGTGCGCCCAGATGAGGAGCGAAAACGGAAACCTGTCCTTCGAATTGGTGGACAGAGCCGTAGACGTTCGGTTTCCGTTCCCAGACGCAGACGTCGCTCGAGAGGTAACGCGTCGCCAGATTGTCCGAACCGTCGACCAGAACGTCATATTTCTGCACCAAGGCCGCGGCGTTGGCGGCGGTGAAGCGCTCGAGGTGGAATTCGAGTTCGATCTCAGGATTGAGCGAGCTCAAGCGATCCGCGGCGGAATCGACTTTGGTGCGCCCGACATCTTTGGTGCCGTGCAAAATCTGCCGATGCAGGTTGGAAAGGTCGACGCGATCGTCATCGATTATACCGAGACGTCCAACCCCGGCGGCGGCGAGGTAGAGCGCGGCGGGCGAACCGAGGCCGCCCGCACCGAGACAAAGCACGCTCGATTTTTTTAACCGCGCCTGGCCAGCTGCGCCGATAACGTTCAGTTGCCGCGCGTAACGTTGGATTTCGTCCGCGCCCAGATCGTTCATGCGCCGACCAAATCCCACTTGATTCCAATGATGCGCTGACCGGCGAAAGACTTGAGCGACTTCGGGAACTGCAAATAGATTGTTCGCTCAGCCCGAAAGAAACCGACTTCGCCGAACTCCGCGCCGGCGCCACGGCGAATGGTCATGATACGATTTTTTGCGGTCAGATTTTCGAGCGCGCGATCGTTTTTCGGTTTCTGCCAGAGGGTGTAGCTGGTCGGTTTTCCGCATTTTTCGACCACGGTGACGAAGCGTGTGGTTCGCACTTTAAGCAATTTCATCGGCATAAAAGAAGTCCGCCAGAGAGCTACGGCAAAGCGGGTCAGACTACCGTTGCTGCATTCCTGCCCTGGCGGGGTTCGTAAGCCCTCAGTCCATAGTCCCTGACGGAAGCGAAATATCGGGGGCTTTGTCTCGCACGCAACCCTCTGCGCCGCGTTGACACTGGCCGCACCATCTGCTTCCATCGCGCCGATGAAATTGTTCCTCCCTTGCGCTTTGCTGGCGACGCTCACTTCGTGCACGACGCTCGCCAATCGTCGCGACCTCTACAGTCCCGACCCGGGTCCGCAGTACCTGCGTCCAGCGGTTACCGCGACACGAACGACGACCACCGCCACCACGACGGAAGCGGCTCCGGCTTTCCGTTAGGCGAACGTGGAACGGCGGGATGCCTGGTCAGGCGTAAGGAAGATTCGCCTTGATCCGAGCGACGTCGGTCTTGTGCACTTCGCCCATCTTCGCGAGTTGCCGCTTCTTTTTCGCGTTCTTGGCCGAAAGCAGATGCCGGCGCGATGCGTGCGAACGAAGGACTTTTCCGGTCGCGGTTATTTTGAAACGCTTCGCGACCGCTTTTCTCGTTTTGCTGCGGGCAATCGATTTCGGCATAAGGCGCGCAACTTAACGTGAAGCGCCCCGGTGACAAGGGGATTGTTCGGGCTGGGAGGTTCGGCCGCTGGCGCCCTCGGGCGCAAACAAATTAGCTGCGGCGAGGCTCATTCTCGCAAGATTGTCGCGGATGGAAGCCAAACCTCGCGTCGTCATCGTCGGAGCAGGCTTTGGCGGGCTCGCGGCAGCGAAGCAACTGGCTTGCGAACCGGTCGACCTGACCATCGTGGATCGGACGAACTATCATCTGTTCCAACCATTGCTTTATCAGGTTGCGACCGCCGCCTTGTCGCCGGCGGACATTGCGGCGCCGACGCGGGCGATTTTGCACAAGTGTCGCAATGTCGACGTCGTCCTGGGGGAAGTGACGTCAGTCGACGTCGCGAGGCGGATCCTGGCTACGCCGGAAGGTGAGATCGCCTACGACTATTTGATTCTCGCGACCGGCGCGCGTCACTCTTATTTTGGTCATCCCGAATACGAGAAACTCGCGCCCGGCCTGAAGAGTTTGGAGGACGCGATTGAAATTCGTCGCCGGATCCTGCTGGCGTTCGAATTCGCCGAACGCACCACCGACAGCGCGGCGCGGCAGGCGGCGATGACTTTCGTCATTATCGGGGGCGGGCCGACGGGCGTGGAAATGGCGGGGGCAATTGCCGAGATCGCGCGTCACACCCTGGCGCGTGATTTCCGGCACATCCAGCCGGCGAATGCGCGGGTGATTTTGATCGAGGGTGAATCGCTCGTGCTTGCTTCTTTCCCGGACGATTTGCGCCGAAGCGCGACCGAGCAACTGGAAAAGCTGGGAGTGGAAGTTCGCACTGGCGTGCACGCGACGGACTTGACGGAAGAGGGTTTGAAGATCGGCGACGAGTTTTTGCCCTGCCGAGTCAAGATTTGGGCCGCGGGAAACACCGCTTCCTACGTCGGCAAATCACTGGGTGTTCCGCTGGATCGCGCCGGGCGCGTGATGGTGCAGGATGACCTAACGATTCCTGGTCATCCGGAAATTCAGGTGATCGGGGACCTGGCGAATTTCACCGACGAACGTTCGAAGAAGTCGCTCCCGGGAGTTTCGCCCGTCGCGATGCAACAGGGGCGCCATGCCGCGGCGAATATCCTGGCGCAAATGGATGGGCGAAAGCCGCAACGTTTCTGGTATTTCGACAAGGGCAGCATGGCGACGATCGGGCGCAACAAGGCTGTGGCCGATTTGCACGCGTTTCATCTGAGCGGCTGGCCGGCGTGGTTGGTCTGGCTTTTCATCCACATTCTATTCCTCGTCGGCTTTCGGAATCGCGTGGCCGTCTTCCTGCAATGGGCGTGGGCTTATTTCACTTTCAACAAGGGCGCGCGACTCATCACTCGTAGTTTCCAGTCCGAACTCCGCCCGCCCGTCTGAGCTGTGGCGAGGGCGCGACATTTTCTGCCCGACTTTCGCATCGCTGTCATCGGCGCCGGTGCGATCGGCTGCTACTACGGAGGACGCCTCGCCTACTTCGGGCGCGACGTTCATTTTCTGGTGCGAAGCGGTCTCGACGAGATCCGGCGGTTCGGCATTCGTGTGCGCAGCGGAAAGGAGAGTTTCCGGGTCGCGAAAGTCAAGGCGGCGCCCAGCACCTCGGAGATCGGCCCGTGCGATCTGGTTCTGATCGCACTCAAGACGACCAGCAATGAAGTCCTGGCCGAGCTGATTCCGCCGTTGCTGCATGAGAAGACGATGTTGTTAACGCTCCAAAACGGCCTCGGGAATGAAGAATTGCTCGCGCAGAATTTTGGCGCCGAACGCGTGCTCGGCGGCATCTGTTTTGTTTGCCTGAATCGCGCCGCACCGGGGGTGATCGAACATCTCGACACTGGTCACCTGAGTCTGGGTGAATACGATCGTTTTCCGGCGCCGCGGACGCACGATATTGCCTGGGAATTCAAACGCTGCGGAGTCGTATGTCGGGTGGTGGAAAATCTGCGGCGCGAACGTTGGCGAAAACTGATCTGGAACATTCCTTTTAACGGATTGTCGGTCACAGCGGGCGGGAAAACGACTGCGGATATTTTGGGCCATGACGAGCTTCGCTTGGAAGCGCTGGCTTTGATGGACGAGGTGATTCTCGCTGCGAACGGGCTCGGATTAAATCTGCCAGCCGCGAGCGCACTCGAGCAAATGAGACGGACCGAAGCGATGGGAGCATACCAGCCTTCGACGCTGCTCGATTTCAAGGCCGGCCGGCCGCTGGAGCTCGAAGCGATCTGGGGCGAGCCGTTGCGGCAGGGCAGGGGAGCTGGCCTCGACATGCCGCACCTCGAAAAGCTCTACGCCGACCTTTCGTCGCTCCTGAGACCGTCGTGAAAGATATTTCTCTCACGGTAAGAAACCGTCAGCGAAAGGTGAAGGTGGATGTTCCTTCTCTCACTCGATTTGGCGAGTGGGCGCTGCGCGCGACCTACGCCCGGCGGTGTCGGCGCTGCGAGATCGTTTCTCTCGATGCCATCACAGTAATGGTTATATCCGATGCGAGAATGACCGCCATCCATGGCCGATTTTCCGGTCTTCCGACCCCGACGGATGTTCTCACATTTCAGCACGGAGATATTCTCGTGAGCGCGGAGACGGCGCAGCGCCAGGCGCAAGCGCTCGGTACCACGACTGAGGGCGAACTGCGTCTTTACCTGGCGCACGCGTTCTTGCATTTGTGCGGCTACGACGATCGCGAGCCCAAGGCGCGCGCTCGCATGCGTCGGATGGAACGGCAGGTCCTTTCCGTTGGCCGCCGGGCCGGAGTTTGAACCGTGGGCGTGCCGTGTTATTTTCCGCCATGCGCGGCGGAGATCAGGGAATGGTGAAAAGAGAAATTCCCCCCTTTCCGTCTTCCACGCTCGATCTTCCCGCGCTGGAAAAGCAGGAATCGACAGAGGAAGCCATTGCGACGCCATGGAATGTCGTGGTCCATAATGATCCCGTGAATTTGATGAGTTACGTCACGATGGTTTTCCAACGCGTCTTTGGCTTGCCCCGCGAGAAGGCGGAGCAGCACATGCTCGAGGTGCACCAGTGTGGGCGTTCCATTCTCTGGAGCGGCCTGCGCGAGCGCGCCGAGCTCTACGTGCAGCAGCTGCACCAGCATCTCCTTCTCGCCACGATCGAACAATCGGCCTGATGGAAATTTGCCGGAACGGCCAGACGGTGGAGGTCCTCGAGCTCGATCCCTTTCTGGCGGAGCTCTTGCGGCAACTTCCGGAAAGCGCGCAGGCGGCGAAGGATTCTGCGGCCGAACGTCGTCTCTTCAGCGCGCCGGCGAATGGCTCGGAGAAGGAATTGTGCTCCGAGTGGAAATCGTATGTGGAACCGGAACTGCGCCATCTCTTTCAGACCGCCACGGAAACGGTGCGCGAAGACCTGGCGCAATTGCATTGCACGACCAAACCGTTCGCGAATTGCTCGCTGAGTATCCCGCTGGCGCACCTCGATGCCTGGTTGAATGCGCTCAACCAGGCGCGCCTCGTCATCGCGGAGATGAATGGCTTCAGTGAAGGCGAACTCTCCGACCATTACCGTTCGCCCCTGGGGTGCCGGCGTGATCTGAGCCTCTTTCAGGTCAATTTTTACGGTTTCCTGCAGGAGTTTCTCCTGCGCGAAATTCCGTCCTGACTCGTTAGAGCTTTCCGGCGCGCGCCTGCTCGAAATAATGATCGAGCTTGACCGGCCCGAGCGCCATCATTCCATCCATGAAACGTTGCAGCTGGAAATGCTCGCCATCAATGCGCTGCGCCGTCTCATAAACGTCCCGTACTCTGCGGTAACCAAGGTAGTAGGTCGTGATTTGCGGTGAAGTCGTGATCGACCGCGTCCACATGTTGGCCGCGAACTGGTCGTCCTGTAACGCTTCGTTCTTCACGTAAGCGATGACGTCGGCCCGCGAGGCATTTTGCGTATGGACACGAATATCGACGACGGTGCGGGCGATGTTCTCCATCTGTTTTTTCAAATGCGCCAGCCGTTCCCCGGGTCCGCCCCAGCCTTGATCGAGCAGCAGGCGCTCGCAAAAAGTTCCCCAGCCCTCAACGTAGACAGGATCAGGAAAAAGAGTGCGAATCTTGTGCGGCTGATGCGCGGCAATCTTGAGTTGGACGTAATGACCGGGCAGCAGTTCGTGCGGCACGATCATATTGTTGAAATGCGAATTGAAGTCGCGAAAAAATGCGGCGCGTTCCTCCGCCGTCGCGCGCTCGGAAGGCATCGGTAGGAAAAGAATCGTCCTGGCGTCGGGCGCGAACGGACCTGCTGGATAAACACCGCCCACGCTTTGGCCGACGAAATAGGAAGGCGAACGGTCAATCAAGAGCGTGCGCGGTTCCGGTAAAGTGATGATCCGTTTCTCGCGCACGAGCGCTTCCAGCCGGTCAACGTTCTCGCGCCAGTGCGCAATGTAGGTCTCGAGATCTGGCGGCTGATCTGCGGCAATCCGGGCGAAGAGTCTGCGCAGCAGGGTGGCGTCATCGGTGGGCGGAGTTTCAGTTGGAAGAAGCTGAGACCAGACTTCACGGCCGTAGGCGGCGGCTTCGGAACGTTTCGCGACGAGATCCTGTTCTGCACTCTTCAGGATTTCCGCGACAGGCTGGTCGACCCGCGTGCCTACGTGGAATGTCGTGGGATAATCACGGCCCAGGCGAGGCGAACCGCTCGCATGCTGAGCGAGCTCGCCGAAGAACTTGGCCAATTGCTCGAGCGCGTCCGCGGCCGGTCTCCCTGTTTGCGCGGACGTCGCGGCTGCGATGGCGAATCCATCGCGGTAGAATCTGGCGAGCGACGACAACTGGTTGGATGCGATCTGGCAGAAGTCCGGAGCAACGTCTTCTGGCTTGGCGGAAGCGAATGTTTGCCGGGCCTGTTCAGTCAATTTCGGAATTGCCGCCGCGCGGGCCCGCGCTCGTTCCTGTCGCTCGGCTAACGGCAAATCGTCGCGCACGAGCAGAAAAACCGTGGCGTTGCCAATAATCGAAGACCAAAAGAGCGGATCGCGCTCGAGTCGGCGCAACGTTTCCAGCTCGTTAATTTCACGCTCGATTTGTCCGATCAGCGCCTCGGCGTCGAGTTGATCATCGGCGTTCGAAGGAGACGCCGCCTTTACGCGTGACAGAATTTCGTGATTGAACCGGAGCCAGTCCTCACGCTTCGCCTCGGAATAATCGCCGAGTTGCCGGTCCAACTCGTGCTGACCTGCTTCCGTCGCGCGCGTTGGATAAAAGCGAAAACAGGCATCGATGTATTGCGCCGAAAGGTCGCTCACGGCGTCGGTCGCGCTTGCGCCCGA